>JAQWAJ010000325.1 GCA_028707745.1 Bacteroidales bacterium
ATCGGCGTGATTGAGTTTATCAATTCTTTCGCGCTGTTTTTTATCGTCATCGGCAAACTGCTGGGCTTCATCCCTCATTTTTTTGATTTCAGCATCGGTCAGACCCGATGAGGCTTCGATACGGATCTTCTGTTCACGTCCGGTACCTTTGTCTTTTGCAGAGACATGAAGGATACCGTTTGCATCGATATCAAAGGTGACTTCGATCTGAGGAACCCCACGAGGTGCCGGTGGCAGTCCGTCGAGGTGGAACCGTCCGATCGTACGGTTCTGAGCAGCCATGGTCCGTTCACCCTGGAGAATATGGATCTCAACCGAAGGCTGACTGTCAGCAGCAGTGGTAAAAGTTTCGGTTTTTTTAGTCGGGATGGTGGTATTGGCCTCGATCAGTTTGGTGAATACTCCGCCAAGGGTTTCAATTCCCAATGACAGTGGGGTCACATCGAGCAGCAATACATCTGTTACATCTCCGCTCAGCACGCCGCCCTGGATGGCAGCACCCACTGCAACCACTTCATCCGGATTAACCCCTTTCGACGGGGTCCTTCCGAAGAATTCTTCAACGATCTTCTGGATGGCAGGTATTCTTGTAGATCCGCCGACCAAAATGACTTCATCGATTTTGGCAGTGGTGATTCCGGCATCCTTAATGGCTTTCCGGCAAGGTTCAATCGTGGATTGAATCAGCTGGTCGCACAGTTGTTCAAATTTTGCCCGGGTCAGTGTTTTGACCAGGTGCTTTGGAATACCGTTCACCGGCATGATATAGGGGAGGTTGATCTCTGTTGAGGTCGAACTCGACAATTCGATTTTGGCCTTTTCGGCGGCTTCTTTCAGTCTCTGCAGTGCCATGGGGTCTTTACGCAGATCCAGACCTTCTTCTTTGAGGAAATCTTCGGCAAGCCAGTCGATGACCTTCTGATCAAAGTCATCACCACCCAGATGGGTGTCGCCATTGGTCGATTTGACTTCAAAAACACCGTCACCCAAATCCAGAATGGAAATATCGAAAGTGCCACCGCCAAGGTCGAACACGGCAACAGTCATATCTTTGCCTTTTTTGTCCAATCCGTATGCCAGCGCAGCTGCGGTAGGCTCGTTGATGATTCTTCTCACTTTAAGACCTGCAATCTCACCGGCCTCTTTGGTTGCCTGGCGCTGTGAATCGTTGAAGTAGGCTGGTACGGTAATCACCGCATCCGTCACTTCCTGACCCAGATAATCTTCGGCAGTCTTCTTCATTTTCTGCAGTACCATGGCCGAAATTTCCTGCGGAGAATACTTGCGGTCGTCAATAACAACCCGCGGAGTGTCATTCTCACCCTGAGATACATTGAATACCACCCGGCGAATTTCCTTATCCAGTGAGGAGTACCGTTCACCCATAAACCTTTTTATGGAAGAAATAGTTTTTGTCGGGTTTGTAATAGCCTGACGTTTAGCCGGATCACCGACTTTTCTCTCTCCGTTTTCAATAAAACCGACTACCGACGGAGTGGTCCTTTTTCCTTCACTGTTGGGGATTACTACTGGTTCATTCCCTTCCATTACAGCCACACATGAGTTTGTGGTTCCGAGATCAATTCCTATTATTTTGCCCATGATTTGCGGGATTACTAATTTTTAATTACTAATCCCTATTCAAGCATTGTGCCAATCAGGGAAATGTGACAAAAAGACAGAATGGTTGTAGCGGTTATCGGAAATAGTAATCGTTGTTACTGTCAGCAAAGCGCAGATCCTTCGTGTAGAATCCGTACGCCACAGAATCAATGGAATGGGTTGACAGGGATTTCCCAAGAACAGATTGCTGGTTTCGTGAGGAAAAAAGCCCAATCCCATTGACGATGTTTGTAAAAATCGGTTTATCAATAAGTAACCCGGAATCATCATCGTATACCTCCATATAGGTAAAAAGCTCTTCTCCTCCGACCGTGAAAACAAAGTCGAGCGCCTTTTTGTCCACCAGCCTGAAAACATCTGAACCGGGTTTTGAAAGCTTGTTTCCGAGCCACTTGTAAAAATTCCTGTTGAGAATTTCAGATTTCATGTCTTCTCCGCCTGTAGCTGTTCTGGAAATGTAACTACCAATATTCCAGTCGGATGTCATCGCTACCGTGTCGGAGTTGCGAACCTCCAGATAATGAAATCTGATTTTCAGATGGTAAATACGGGTAAAGGGTGCAGAGATCCACTCGACCGACTGGTAGTTTTCATAACTCCATAAAGCCAGTGTCTTCTTGTAGGATTCAGGCTTGGTTACTTTGAAATCTGTGACCGTATGGGTGACTGCGCTGATCTCAGCGCCGGTCGACGGAATACTGATTGCCAGGTGGTATTCGCTGTTACGTTTTATGGGTGCTGTGGTCTGAAAAACATAGTTTGGTGAACGGGTGAAAATTCCGCTGTCTCTGCCTGGCAATGATACCCGGGTCATCACCAGCTGCTCCATCATCTTGTCATTGTCCCATCTTTCGAGATGAACTATGGCATCAGGATAATAGATAGAATCGGTTTGTTGGGCCATGACGTATGCATTCCCTTCTCCGAGAAACGACTTCTCAAGCCTCAGATTTTGGATCGAATCGCTTGGATTCAGCATGCAGTAGGCAATCGGAATATCCTTGTAAGGGGCCCTTACATCCATTTCATTGTTACAGGATGCAAGAACCGACAAAACCATCAATGCCAATACTCCCCGGCGTATCCTTAAAATTATCATACCTTTGTTTGATATAAAAATACTTATTTCACCGAAATAAATCGATTTTATCATGTCAGTTCATCAGCAGATAAAAAGAGTAACCACTCATGTACTTCAGGAAATGAAGCTCAGGGGTGACAAGATAGCGATGATCACCGCTTATGATTATTCCATTGCCAGAATTCTGGACAGCACGGGTATCGATGTGGTGCTGGTGGGTGACTCTGCCTCGAATGTGATGGCCGGTTACGAAACCACGCTGCCGATCACCCTCGATCAGATGATTTATCATGGTGCATCAGTGGTAAGAGGGATTTCCCGTGCGCTGGTCATCGTGGATATGCCTTTCGGTACATACCAGGGAAATTCAAAGGAAGCCCTGCAATCCGCTATCCGGAGCATGAAGGAAACCGGGGCAGGTGGCGTCAAACTTGAAGGAGGAAAAGAAATCGTTGATTCAGTCGAACGGATACTGTCGGCAGGGATTCCGGTAATGGGGCACTTGGGATTAACTCCTCAGTCGATACATAAATTCGGTACTTATGTCGTTCGGGCACAGGCAGATGCGGAAGCTGAAAAACTCATGAGCGATGCAAAAATACTGGAGGATACGGGATGTTTTTCAATCGTATTGGAGAAAATTCCGGCCACACTGGC
>JAQWAJ010000326.1 GCA_028707745.1 Bacteroidales bacterium
AGGTCCTCAACGAAACAGGCAATCTGGAAGAAGAATTTGAAGTATTGCCTGCCGGGTTGTCTGAGTTTTTGCACAATCAGGATGCTATCCGGCGGATTCGGCTGATGTACGGTGATTCTGCCAGTTTTGATACATTCAGGGACAAGTTCTTTGCCTGGTTTAATGGTTTCATGGTTTTACGGTATCTGAACGAAGTACATCAGGAAAATTATGTAAAGGCACCGGTGACTTCTGAGGCAAATTGTCTGGCTTCTATTGAGGGTATCCCGGCTGGTGAGTCGGCTGAGGAATTACTGATCCACTTCAGAACTTATGAAAAGGGAAAAGGTAACCGAAGGATTATTTAGCTTCGTCTTTTTTCAGAATGACGAACACATCTTCATCAGGGGCCTTCATGAGATATTTTTCACGCGCAAACCGTTCAAGATTATGAGGGTCAGTCTTTAAAAGCTTGATGGCTTCACGGTCACTGCGGATTTTACTCTTGTAAAAAACGGTGTCTGCTTTTAGCTGATCCAGGTGCTGCTTTGATTTATAGCGGTCAACCAGGTTGTGCTGATCGAAGAAAATAATCCAAACGGAAAATCCCACAATGCACAAGAAGTACTTGTTAATCAGAAAGGAACCCAACCTATGCCAGAATGTTTTTTTCATTGTCAGGCACAAATATACCGCAAAAATGAATCAAAAAACCGGCTGCAGAAGCTTTCATGCTTTCACAGCCGGGTTGGTTTTTGTTTGGTTTTTGTTTGGTTCAGGTCAGCTATTTGATCTTGACAGATCCCATATTAGCCTCAATATTGATCGTTGATCTTCCGTTGCCGTATGTCCCTGTAATTTTTTCGGGGGAAACTCCGGGCAAATCTCCTTCTCTTTCTTTGGTTACTTTCATCCCTGAAGGAACGCTGATCGATCCCATGTTTACTTCGGCAACCAGTTTGTATCCGGCGTCCGGATCAATTCCAAGAGTTACACTTCCCATATTCTGATCGATTCTGATCGAAGTAAATGCTGTACTCACCTTACCGATTTTCATATTGCCCATATTCATATCGAGGTTGAGCATATCCGACAGTTCGTCGACCGACAGTTCGCAACTGTTCAGATCAGCTTTCAGCGATTTCACCAATCCGGCATCAATGGTGGTGAATTGACCGTCAATAGTCAGATTCCCACATTCCAGAATTTTCATCAGTTCACAGTGCTGGATATCGAATTTGGCATCTTTAATCGTGTTGATATTGACTTTGCCAAATTGCATATCGATTTTCGTACTTGGCCCAGCCAGGTTAACGGCATTCAATGAACCGAACTGCAAATCGATCTTTAGCGTTCCCGACAGCGATCCCAGGATAATATCCCCAAACTGGTTAGTCAGGCTCAGCGCGAGGTTTTTCGGGCATTTTACCGTGTAATCGATTTTAAATGATCTTTTCTCATTTTTTGAAGAACTGAAATGATTGTCCTCCAGATTGGTTTCGGCCGATATTTTACCGCCGGATTCCCTGAAATCCACGGTGATCTTGTCGATGAGTTTCTGAGCTTTGGATGGGTCGGATGCGGTCACACTGATGTTCACATCGACGACGATATTATTCTGATCCCAATCGGTAACGGTAATTTTACCGAACTGATTATCGATGGATAGTTCTGAAGATCCGCTAGCTGGAAATTCCTTGTGAACCGATTTTTCCAAAGACTGTGCGCTAAGGCTGATACCGGCAGTGAGCAGCAGTATCAGCATGGCTCCTGATTTACAATAGTGTGTTTTCATGGTTTTGAGTATTCGTATTATTTGTTTGTTTGATTTGGTTCAGCGTATTCAAAAAACTTTGCATCATTTCCAGTTTGGTCTGATAGTAAACGATCATGGCATTGACCACCCGCTCATCACCCGGGTTGAAGCTTAGTTTTTGCTGAAGGTCACGGTGGATGGAATCCAGTTCAGCCAGTTCAGATGACATAATCTTTTTCAAACTTGCCTGAGAGACCCCCGAAAGAGAATCCAGCCCGGCCGAAACCTGATCGATCTGACTGGTGTAGTAGAATTCTACTTTTTGCATATCAGGATTGATATCACCCAGGTTAATGAGAGCCGGCTCCCGATCGAAGTAATGGTCATATACAAAGATGGATGAAGCGATCAGGAGCAGCCCGATTGCGGCAATGCTGCTCACACGGGTTATGAAACGGATTTTATTGCGACGCTGTTGTTGCTTGAGCCGTGCGCTAAACCGTTCAAAATGCCCTTCCGGTGGTTCACTGTTCATGAACATTTCCTTGTTCTCTTTTATAAAATCATCCAATGAGTTCATTTTTTCTCTTTTTATATCATGATTAGCCTGCCATCACCTGCAAAAGTTTCTGCTTTCCCCTCGAAAGCTGAGCCCGGCTGGTGGATGGCGTAACACCCAGTATCTGCCCGATTTCATCGTGATCGTACCCCTCAAAAAGACTGAGCGATAGAATGATGCGATATTTTTCAGGCAGTTTTTCTAACGCGCGGCGGATCTTTTCAATCTTTTCTTCCGTTGTTCCTTCTTCAGCCTGGTCGCTGACTTCCGTTGAAATATCCTCGGGAATATCAGCCATCAGCTCCACGGTATTCTTTCTTTTTCTCAGCGTATCCAAAGAACGGTTGACCACGATTCTTTTCAGCCATCCGCCGAAACTGACATTCAGATCTATTGAACCGATGTTTTTAAAAGCGACCAGAAAGGCTTCCTGCATCACATCTTCAGCTTCCATGGAATCTCCCAGAATCCGCAGGCTGACATGATACATGGGTTTGTAGTACAACCCGTAAATCTTCATCTGCGCTTTTGAATCTCCTTTTCTGCAAGCGTTAAGGAGGTCACGGTGTATCATGTTATGTTCGTTCTCTGGTTGCATACTCATCTCCAAGACGTGACGAAAAAAAAAGTGCTGCAATTTTCATCAAAAAGAGCAGCACCTTTTGTCATTTTACCGATCCATCATCCTTCGGTGTTAAGGTTAATGATCCCCGGGATAACGCCCTGAGGGGCCATTATTTGTCGCGGTAGTAATTGCGAAGAAACCCTTTCAACTGGTCGTAAATTGGTTGCGTGAGTTCAAGAAACAAATCCTGAGGCGGCGGAGCCAGTACAGGTTTCTTTTTGCACATTTCGAGCTGCTGGGAAGTCAGCGCCCGGCTATCACCATTATAACCGGCCCATTCAGTGAACCAGGTATAGCTTCCAGGAATTTTTTTGGTAGCCAGCGGTTTTTTGGTACGGGCATCAATAATTTGTACACAGAGCACGCCGGTGGAGACAACCTCGCTTCGGTGGGTAATCAACCTGGCTTTAACTCTGTCGTAAACATCCACTTTTTGCCC
>JAQWAJ010000327.1 GCA_028707745.1 Bacteroidales bacterium
AACCTGCTCAGCTTTGAACCAGATGAGTGCCAGCAGGATGATCGCGACAACCGGGGTTGAGCGTACCGTGACCAATATGGGTTTGAAAGCCGCATCAATTCCGGAATTTATCCCGGCCGGTATGCCGATCAGGATGGCGCACATAAAGGCGAGTAAGAATCCGATGCATCCTCGGAGAAGGGTAGCGCCCAGTGACGAAAGAAAATCCGGCTTCCCGATAATGCTGACGAGCGAACTGATCGTGTCGGACGGACCGGGTAGGATCTGCCTCGAATCAAATGTACGGGACAGCCATTCCCACCCGATAATCAGGAAGATAATGACACAAAGACTAATGATCCGGTTTCTGACAGATGAATTGTTCATCGGGAAGTTTACCGCCAATGGCGTCCGGATTAAAAGTAAGAAAAACCTGGAGGTACTGAGCTATTTCGGAACGTAAATCAGAAGCATACCTGAATTTAAGGTTACATCCGGGGATCGATTTTAGTGCCGATTCTACATCAGGCATGATTTTATGGAAAACGATTCTTTGGGCAGCATGCTCAGGCTGAAGGTTAACCATTTCGGTTGACCGGCTCCAGGCTTCACAGATACCGGCCACCCACTCGGGGTGATCTTTGATAAAATCGGCCCTGCCCATCAGTGCAGTCTGGGGCATTTCGGGATTTCCCGGAAAGGATTTTGCCCATTCCACATTGAGATCCATCAGTTCTACGATTTCAGGATTGCGGGAACGGGCCAGGCTGACCATCGGCTCTGAAATGACTGCCAGCGGAGCCTCACCGGCACTGACCGCATTGGCCAGATCAATATGGGTGGGGAAAGAGTAGTCGAGGAGGACGTCCTGATCAGGAATCAATCCGTTTTTTTCAAGAAGACATCTGAAAAGGATATCCGGCGTGGTTCCTTTACCCATCAGGAAAACCCTTTTGTTCTTCAGGGATGCCCAATCCTTAATGCCGGAATCTGTTCCAAAAAGATACAGGGTGCCCCATACCGGAATGGCAATCACCTGATAGGGCAACCCTTTGTTATACAATATGGCTGCCATATTCAGCGGAAGCACTGCCAGCTCGGGCTTGTCCTTCAGTATTCTGGCCCTGACCAGCATGGGCTCATCCATCATTTCGATGTTCAACTTTTCAGAAATGATCTTTTCGGGGTGGTCCATCAGATCGATCATCCCCATGGCCGACGGCCCTTTCAGAGTCAGAAGCGTTATCTCTGTTTTGCTGACCTGCCCTGAATGACAGCCTGTGAGAATCAATAGAAGGATCAGAAAATATTTTGAAGCCCTGTTCATGTTTTTTGTGCTTTTGGCGAACTAAAGTAAGACATTCTTGTTTGATTCATAAAAGTCACCTATCTTTGTTTACGAAATAACAATGATCTGAGTGGAAAGTTTAACGACCACAAGGACTTTAAAATCAATCTGATCCGGAGGAATCGCTAATGGAAAAGAGAATAGGAAGTGTCCTGATCCTGCTGCAGGAAAAAGAAGCAGCACCGCAGGTAAATTCAATTATCTCCAATCATTCTCTCATTATTATTGGCCGGCAAGGCTTACCCGTAAATGGTCCCATCCTGGGAATCATTTCTCTGGTACTTGAAGGTACAACGGATCAGATCGGCTCTTTAACCGGGCAACTAGGCCGGGTTCAAGGAGTTGAAGTTAAATCGGTTGTATTAAAATTCAAGAATAATTATGAAGAAGATTAAACTACTTGTTTTAATGCTGTCGGTGATGGCAGCTTCAGTATCGGCTCAGAATCTGAGTGTTTCCGGTACGGTTACAGATGACGGAACTGGTCAGGGCCTTGCTTATGTGAATGTCAGGGTCAAAAATGTTTCTTCGGATGTCATTTTCAGCGGATTGACCAACCAGGATGGTTCTTTTACCATAAAGAACCTAAAGGAAGGTCAATATCAGCTGTTTGTCAGCAGTCTGGGGTATTATCCGGTTAACCAGATGATTACAGCCGGAGATGCGAAGAGTGACATCGTCATAAAAATGAAGCCGGCACTCATACCGCTTGGTGAAGTTGAGGTGTCGAGTTTGCGATACAATAAGCTCGAAAAGGATGTCGCGATGCCAATCACCGTCGTACCGCGTGAGAATTTCCCACGCCAGTCAGCTTCATCGCTGTCGGATGTTTTGGCGCATGAGCCTGGCATTGCGCTGTACCGGGATGGTGCCTGGGGGACCTCGGTCAACATTCGCGGATTGGGTGAAAACCGGATGGTTACCATGGTCGACGGAAACCGTATTGAAACGGCTTCAGATATTGTAGCAGGGTTATCCATGTTTGATGTCAACGAGATCGAACGGGTTGAGGTCATCAAAGGAGCTGCATCATCGATTTATGGTACCGGTGCATTGGGTGGGGTAGTCAACATCCTGACTCAGAAAGGCAGTTATTATGATAAAATGACGATGCATGGTTCGGCATTGGGGCTCTATCAATCGGTCAATAATTTGCTGGGAACCCATGTTTCACTCGAGTCGGGATCAAAAGTGTGGAAACTCCGGCTGAGCGGCGGTTATCGTACGGCAGGCAATTACAATACCCCCGACGGAGAGCAACCGAATTCGCAATTTACCGATCAGAACCTGAATGCCACTTTGGGCGTCAAACCGATGACCAATCATGAGCTGGAAATCAATTTGCAACATTATCAGGCTTTTGATGTAGGTATTCCCGGTGGCGCTCCTTTTGGTTCAACGGCTACGGTTACTTACCCCGAAGAAAAACGGCAGCTGATATCCGCGAATTACACCATTAAGAATCTGATCCCGGCGATGGATGAAATCAGTGTACGCGTTTATCACCAATACATTCTGCGGGATGTGGAGATGATCCCGAACACGGCCCCGTCGTTGAGCGGAAACCTGAGGCTTACGGCTGAAAAGGTTACCCCGGTTGGTAATCATTATACCACAGGGGCTACTGTTGAAAGCAAGTGGAAAACAGGGAACCGAGGGCAGCTGATCGCCGGTATCGACCTGTGGCAACGGAAGCTGGAGACCTCACGGAATAAGTATATCAAACAAGAAGTTTTAGATGCAGCCGGTAATGTTAAAGCAACCAATCAGGTTATCAGGGCTGAGCAGCCCAATCCGGATTCGCGTTTTGGAAGTGCCGGGATTTTTGCTCAGCACGAATCAAAACTTCTGAATGACCAGCTCGAACTGACTATCGGGGCGCGTGCTGACAGGATCAGCGTTTCGAATGAAATTGCACTTGACCCGTTTGGAATCACTATCAATGGTGTGGTAAAGGATCCTGTTCCGGGACAGAAAATTATTTTTGCAGCCGATACTATCGGGGCCTGGT
>JAQWAJ010000328.1 GCA_028707745.1 Bacteroidales bacterium
TCTTGCGGGCATTTCTGATGTGCACATTTAGCTCAAATCCCACCAACAGAACCAACGAGTTCACAAACAACCAGATCAGCAAGGCAATCAGGGTTCCGATAGAACCGTAGAACTTGTTGTACGTGCCGAAATTGTTGATGTAAGCCGAAAATCCCACTGAAGTGATAATCAGGAAGAATGAGCTCAACATACTTCCAGGGGAGATGAACCGGTATTTACTGTGCTTGGCCGGAGCCAGGTAATAAAGCGATGATATGCTGAAGAAAGTGCATATCAGGACAATCAGCCATTTCCCGTTCTGAAGCAGCGCAATCAGGAATTTATTGGTGAGTATTCCTTTAGATTCCAGAAAACTGATGATGGTTCCGGTGAAAATGATCAGGATCACAGCAATCGAAATCAGCATACAGAAGATAAAGATCAGTACGAGCGAGATCAGCTGACGGTTGATCCAGGTTCGGTTATCTGCTTTGTGAAAACTTGCATTGAATGCATTGATGAGGGCCGCGATACCCCCGATGGCAAAAAACAGCGAAAGAACGAAGCCGACTGATAGCAGGTCGTTCCTTTTTCTCATGACGATCTCCTGGATAGAGTTTTCGACGGCTCCGTATACATTGGCGGGCATCAGGTCCTTGAGCGTGGTCATCAGAACCTGCTGAAAATTTTCTATCGGGATATATGGAATCATGGTAAACAAAACGATGATTGCAGGAAATACCGCCATGAAAAAATTGTAGGCAATGGCTGAAGCCCTGGTGGTTAGTGTACCACTATTCAGCCCTTTCATCAGGAATGAGGAGGTGTCATAGAGGGTCAATCCCTCAAATCCGGGTAGAACCATTCGTTTGGCTGCATTGCTGATTATTTCCGATACCTTTTGAAAGGGTTGGATCAGTTTAGCAAAAATTTCCCGAAATGATTTCATTATCAATTGGATATTGCTTTCAGGCTCATGTCCAGGCTTTGTATCTGATGGGTCAGGGCTCCGACGGAAATGTAATTCACCCCGGTTAAAGCATATTCCCTGATATTCTCCAGACAGATACCACCCGAAGCTTCTGTCTCCACCTGCCCGTTAATCAGGAGCACTGCTTCGCGGGTCTTTTCAGGAGTAAAATTATCCAGAAGAATCCGGTCTGCTTTTCCCAACTGAAGAATTTCAGTTACATCGGCGAGGCTTCGGGCCTCGATCTCTATTTTCAGATCCAGATTATTGTCAATCAGATATTTGACGGTTCTTTCAAGGGCTTGCCGAATACCGCCGGCATAATCGATATGGTTATCTTTGATCAGGATCATATCGTAAAGGCCGCTCCGGTGGTTATGCCCACCGCCGATTCTGACTGCCTCTTTTTCGAGCAACCGCATATTAGGAGTCGTTTTCCGGGTGTCGAGGATTTTTGCATCCGTACCGCTGACCTGTTCGACAAACAGGGCGGTTCTGGTTGCAATTCCGCTCATACGCTGCAGGATATTCAACGAGAGTCTCTCGGTTTGGAGAATCGACTGTTGCTTGCCTGAAACGATCAGCGCCCGGTCTCCGGGTTTGATTTGTGATCCATCCGGGATCAGCACCTCCACCCGGAGTGAGGGGTCGAAAGTGGTAAACACGCTGCAGGCCACACGGATACCGGCAAGAATGCCCTCCTGCTTAATCAGCAGAACAGCCTGTCCGGTTGCATCCGGCGGGATACAGGCCAGTGTGGTGTGATCGCCGGTTCCGATATCTTCAAGCAGGGCATCGGATATGAATTTGTTGAGCAGGTCGCCGGTCATAGAATTGTTTTAATCAAAAGTATAAAGAAACTATAAATTGGCGCGGAAATTGTAAATTCATCAGCCTAAAAATCATTGATCGATCCATGAAACAACCTGCTGAAATCAGGCTCCGCGACCTGTTGATCTCCTTTCGCTTTCTCCTGGTTGCAGGCATTGTTTTGCTGGTTGCGCTGATCATTGACCCGATCGCCCACCGGGAAGAGCCTGTGAAGGTTTCTCTGACTCAGGTTGAAAAAGACTTCCATCGGAAGATTGCCAATCTGGAAAAAAGTGCCAACGAAGCCTTATCCGGTGTTTCAAAATCCGGATGGCCGGGGATTCTGGTTCAGGATCAGCGATTTATTGAGAAATATGTGAGAGATGACGATGGTATTGCACTCTTCATTTTCCGGCAGGATTCGATGCTTTTCTGGTCAGATAACTCGCTGGTTGTTGAAACTGCTGATCTTCTTCAAATGAAAACCGGCAGGGTGTATAACTTGCTGAACTGTTTTGTTTACTCCCGGGTATATCAGTCGGATCCGTATAAGGTTGTAGGCGTTATTTTCCTGAAGAAGTTTTTTCCCTACTCGAATGAACTGGTGTCGAATGCGTTTCTGATCGGCAGGAATATTCCGGCCTCCAGCCGGATCAGCATTCCACCGGTGCCGGGAGCGCTTCAGATAACCGATGACCAGGGACGATTTGCCTTTTCGCTGATTCCCACGGAGGAGGTGACCACCAGAGATACCTTGCACTGGGTGACCCTATGGTTGTATGTATTGGCCTTCCTGTTTTTACTGGTCTATTTCTGTGACATAATGCGACTGGCGCTGCGACTCAGGTATTCGGGCTGGTGGTTGCTGGCACTGTTGGGCGATCTTTTGATCGTCAGATGGTTTTTTTGGTATTTCCGCGAACCGCACTGCATTTTTAATTTACCGTTTTTCAAATCTTTTGCTCATCCCGCCCTGTTTATCGAGTCACGGGGGGATATGCTGATTTCCATCATCCTGTTGGTATTCTTTGCCATTTGGTTTTCACGTTATTTCGAACTGTACCCCGGACGCGGATTTCTCTCTTCGGGAAAGAAGCGGCGACGGTTGGTCAATGGCTTGTCGCTGGCAGGATGGGGGATGGCAGTGGTTCTGTTTTTATCGACTATCTGGCTGACACGCTACTTGCTTGCTCAGCGATCCGGCCTCCTGGAGATATACCGGATACTCGACATCAATATCTCCAACCTTTCAGATTTTCTGATGATCGTGGGGATACTGATCTCATTCGTACTGATGCTGTACCGTGTGATCAGCCGGATCCGGTCGAAAACCAGCTGGATCATGAGCATCGCGGGAATGAGTGTTCTGTCAGCCATCGGTTTCGGCTTAACCTGGAATCAGGGACTGGGCCTGAGCTGGGTGAGTGTGATCCTGTTCTTCCTCTTGTCGGTGGTTATCCTGATCGGGCAAAGGCACCCGGGAACCCGCATCAGAAAAGGAACTGCCACCATCATCCTGACCTTGGTTGGTGCTTATATTGTTTATACCATCG
>JAQWAJ010000329.1 GCA_028707745.1 Bacteroidales bacterium
GGAATTTATCCGGAAACGTATTGCCCGGCGATTGGAACATCCTATCCTGGGTTACACCTTCCGGGGCGATGAGTTTTCTGAATCTTTTACCGGATGGGTAAAACGGAGGCACAACTGGACCGTTGATCCGGAGTGGCTGACCAACATGCCGGGCATCGTGGCGGCCGTTTCGGTTGCCGTACTGGCCTTTACAAAACCCGATGATGAAGTCATTATCCTGCCGCCAGTTTACCACCCTTTCTATTTTGTTGTCGAAGGCAATGGAAGAAAGCTGATTCTCAACAATTTGATTCATACCAACGGCCGGTTCACCTTCGATCTGGAACTGTTAAAAAAGCAGATTACCCCCAAAACCCGCCTGCTGATTCTCTCGAATCCGCATAATCCCGGCGGGACAGTCTGGACGCCCGAAGAGCTCAAAGGCCTGGTTGCAGTCTGTAAGGAACATGGCATCCGGATCGTATCCGACGAGATCCATTCCGACCTGATATTCAGTCCAAACCGCCATACGCCACTCCTGAAAATTGCCGGAGACTATCAGGATCATATTTTGCTGACCATGGCTCCATCAAAAACATTCAACCTGGCAGCCCTGAGCACATCGGTTGTGGTCATACCGGATACGAAAATGCGCAAACAATATGAAGAGCTGGTTCATACCCTCCACATTGGTCTGGGCAACATTTTCGGATTCGAAGCCATGAAGGCGGCTTATGAAGAGGGCGACCAGTGGCTCGATCAGCTGATGATCTATCTGAAAGGCAACCGGCAGTATATTGAAGATTTTATAAAATCCGAATTACCTCAGGTTGACATGATGGTGCCCGAAGCCACTTACATGACCTGGCTGGATTTCAGAAAACTGGGGATGGAATCCGGGGAACTGGAAAAATTCATGATTCACCAGGCAGGACTTGGGCTCAACAACGGTGCCCAGTTCGGGCCCGGTGGCGAAGGATTCATGAGGCTCAATTTCGGTTGCCCGCGGAGTCTGATCGAACAAGCCATGAAGCAGCTGAAAATGGCGGTTATGACTTTGTAAAGCTTACCAGCTGACAAACTTCAGATGCTCGGTTTTCGGGCTTAACATCAGTGAATCAATGAATTTCTGATTGGGCTGATAGTCGGTCAGTGCACCATTCGTCCGGGCAGCTACCAATCCGTAAGCATTAATCAGATTTGAATAGGGACGGTCGATATAGTCGATATTCCAATCTTTATAGGTCATATAATCTGCCATTTGGGCATTTCCGGTACTTGCCAGGATATCAAAGCCCAGAATTTTCCGATACCTCACCTCAGGATTGTCTTTGATCCAATGGTTGAAATAATCGAGCAGATCCCCTGGCAGGATGGTAAAATCAGCACTTTTGTGAACCCAGTCGAGGCGGCAGGTATCCATTCCCTGATCCTTGATTTCCAAATACTTAAAGCGGAGAATTGTTTGACAGGAAGGTTTAATTCCGTCCCAAAGTACGGTAACATAATTCTCTTCATAAAAGTTCAGTACTTTTTTCAAGAGCGGGTTGGGGTTGGTGAACACCGGTGGATTCATCATGCTGGTCGAGCCAAAAACCTCTGTGTTATAATCGGGTAGATAGATGTGAATTCGAACTCCACCTTGAAGTCTGATCGTAGTTTTATAGAGCAGGGAATAGCCCGAAAAGAGAATTCCTTCATCCCGTTTGATTTCGTTGGTGGGCAGAAGTTCCGTTTTTCCCCCGCACCATTCCGCGAATACCCGGGCATTTTTATAATAGAGAGAATCCGGGTTTTGGGCCATCACCAGCGCATCTACCGGACCCGAAAACGACTTGGTCAACCTCACGTAATGTGCACTATCGGATTTATTTAACACACAATAGACTACCGGGTAAGGACTTTTTGCCAGAGGAGCATATACATCTTCCTCGCATCCAGTCAGTAATAAAAATGCAATCAGGAAAACAGAAAAATAATGAACCGTTTTCATCTTATTCTTTCATTTTCACGCACCGAACCGGCAGTGCTCCCCCGTTTTTGAAGACCGAATCGTCACCAAACCGGATCAGTTTCATATCATAAGCATAAGATGAGCTAACCACGTAAGGGCATGGGACATATTGTCTTTTGTAAAATTCCTTCACATACTCTCTGGTGAAATAGATCCAGGAGAAATTACAGGGGCAATGATCGATGGTTTCCCAGGGTTTGGTTAACACATGGACGCCCGTATAAGTCAGGTTCAATCTCGAGAAGCCACCAACGGCCAGGTAAGAAAAACCTCTGGCCTCGTATGGTCTCCTGAGTGAATCCCAATCGGCCCGTGTTGGAATCTCCCAACCCGGAGGGCAAAGGCCCTGTGATGGTGAGCCCCAGCCCGGCGGCTGGATGATCCAGCTTGCCGTGGTATCATAATTGACCAGCTCGTCCCAGTCATAATAAGTATAGTACCCGCCCAACGAATCTTTCAGGGAAGGATTATTCTGATAGCAATATTTTTCATAGATACCGTTATTTCTTGCCGGCTGTGTATCCCGGATCATGACTCCGAGGTTGAGGTTTTCAGCCATCCACCATACGCCGTTCATCCTGACTATCCGGTACGACTGTCCATCGCGGGAATCCACAAAATGTGAAGTGTCATTATTAATACCGTAGCTTGTGGCCGATGCGGTAATCGTATCGGTCAGTCCGTGTCGGTCTCTGACCTCCATCCGTATCTTGTATTTCCCGGGAACGGCAAAATGTTTCAGCTTGTTGGGATACGACTCAAATTCGGTATCCCAGATGCTATCGTTATTAAAATCCCACCGGAATTCCAGGAAGTCGGGCATATCTTCGGCATCACTGCTGCGGCTTCCGCTAAGGATGAACGGTTGCGTGGAGTCGCCAACCGATGGCGAGATTGTTAAATAAGCCGCAGGTGGTGTATTATCGTCATCCGGTAAAACGCCCGGCGGCTCACATGCAACAAACGACGCAAGCAGCATGATCATCAGAAGCCTGCATATCCGACTAGCCATCTAAACTGATATTAATTACGGGACAGTCAAAGATATTCATTTAAGAGCCCATAGTCAAATCTTTGAAGATATCTGCACTTTCGCACTCAGTCCACCCGGATTCCCATCATTCAGATGTTTCAGATCAGAATAAGCAGTTTGACTGATTTTAAATTCGATATCGATATTTTTCAGCATTTGGCAACGGATTGCAGTGAACCAGCGGGTGCCGGTGCCGGTTAATACCGGTGCCGACCAGCCATACAGCACATCCGGTTCATAGGCATAGAGCGGATCGGTGCCCGATGCCACTGTAAACAAGC
>JAQWAJ010000330.1 GCA_028707745.1 Bacteroidales bacterium
CAAATACCGCAAAAATAAACGGGAACTTAACCGTCAGTCGGCTCTTGCCGATGCAGAACGCGAAGAACTGCAAAGCCATATTATCAAAGTTACCGAGTTCGTTACGGCCAATGAACTGGCCAGTTTGATGGACGTTCAGGTAAACGAAATCATCTCCACCTGCATGAGCCTCGGTTTGTTCGTTTCGATCAACCAACGCCTTGATGCTGAAACCATTTCAGTGGTGGCTGATGAGTTTGGGTTTGAAGTTGAATTCATCAGTGTTGAGGTTCAGGAAGCCATTGAGCAGGAATCTGATAAAGAAGAGGATTTACAGACACGTCCGCCGGTAGTGACCGTAATGGGACATGTCGACCATGGAAAAACATCCTTGCTCGACCACATCAGGAAAACCAATATCATCGCCGGTGAAGCCGGAGGTATTACCCAGCATATCGGAGCCTATAAAGTTGTGCTCGACAGCGGGAAAACCATCACATTCCTCGACACTCCGGGTCATGAGGCATTTACGGCCATGCGTGCCAGAGGTGCTCAGGGAGCCGATATCGCCATTATTGTGATCGCTGCCGACGATGCAGTGATGCCACAAACCGTTGAGGCCATCAACCATGCAGCTGCTGCTGGTGTTCCAATGGTTTTCGCCATCAACAAGATTGACCGCGAAGGAGCAAATCCTGAAAAAATCAAAGAACAGCTGGCCAACATGAATTATCTGGTTGAGGACTGGGGCGGGAAATATCAGTCGCAGGACATTTCTGCCAAAAAAGGAATTGCCGTTAACGAGTTGTTGGAAAAAGTACTGCTCGAAGCCGAAATGCTTGAATTGAAAGCTAATCCTACGAAAAACGCCATAGGAACCGTTATTGAGTCATCGCTGGATAAAGGCCGCGGATATGTGGCTACGATTCTGGTCCAGGGCGGCACCTTAAAGGTTGGAGATATCGTTCTGGCAGGAAGCTATTTCGGAAAGATCAAGGCCATGTTCAATGAACGCGGCGGCAACATGCTTGTTGCCGGCCCGTCGGAACCGGTTCTGATTCTCGGGTTGAACGGTGCCCCGCAAGCCGGTGACAAGTTCCACGTTCTTGAATCTGACCGTGAGGCCCGTGAAATTGCCACAAAAAGGGAACAACTCCAGCGCGAGCAGGAATTGCGTACCCGTAAACATATTACACTGGATGAGATCGGAAGACGTATTGCCATCGGCAACTTCCAGGAACTCAACATTATTGTCAAAGGTGATGTCGATGGTTCCATCGAGGCCCTGTCAGACTCCCTGATTAAACTTTCGACCCCCGAAATCGAGGTCAATATCATTCACAAGGCAGTTGGGCAAATCTCTGAAAGTGATGTCCTGCTTGCTGCAGCATCCAACGCCATTGTCGTCGGATTCCAGGTGCGTCCTTCACTGAATGCCCGTAAGATCGCCGAGAAAGAAGGCATCGAAATCAGGCTCTATTCCATTATCTATGATGCCATCAATGAAATCAAAGCAGCCATGGAAGGCATGCTGAGCCCTGAAATCAAGGAAGAGGTCACCGGATCGCTGGAGGTTCTCGAAGCCTTTAAAATCACCAAGGTGGGAACCGTTGCCGGATGTATCGTCAGGGATGGTAAGATATACCGGACTTCAAAAGTCCGCATAATCCGTGACGGTATTGTGGTATATGACGGATTGCTGGGTTCGCTGAAACGTTTCAAGGACGATGCCAAAGAGGTTGTTTCAGGACTGGAATGCGGCCTGAATATCGAGAACTACAACAACATCGAGGCAGGTGACGTTATCGAGGCATATACCAGCCGGGAAGTGAAGAAAACTTTATAAAAGAATACTTAAAGTATTTAAAGTACTTCAAGTACTTAAAGTTAGTAGGAAGGGCTTAGAGTTTAGGGCTCGGAAAAAATGAAAGTGCCTGAAGTTATTAGTATGGGAAAGGGTTTTTCCTCTACAATAACCTCAGGCATTTTTTTTACTTGAAGTACTTTAGGCACTTTAAGTACTTATCCTATCAAGCTGGTATAGGCAGCAGCATCAAGCAGTGTACCCATTTCAGAGGCATCACTGACTTTAATTTTAATCATCCATCCTTGGCCGTAAGGATCCTTGTTAACGACTTCGGGGCTGCTTTCCAGTGCCGGGTTCACTTCGAGCACTTCACCTGAAACAGGCATATAGAGCTCTTCAACTGCTTTTACGGCTTCGATATTACCGAAAGCTTCACTCTTAGCCAGCGTTTCACCAACTGTCTCAATTTCCAGAAAAACGATATCTCCCAGGTTTGACTGTGCATAGTCGGTAATGCCAACAAATGCCGAATCGCCTTCAACACGGATCCATTCATGATCCTGTGTGTACTTTAAATCCTTTGGTACGTTCATGATTATATCTCTTAAATTTGATTCCATTTATCGCTCCAAATGTAAAAAAAACCTTACATATTGGCCAGGGTAAATCTCAGGTTAAACCCGATCTTGGTATTTGATGTTGCGTAGGAGGTTTGGACAATTGGTTTGTTGATCACCTGATCATAATAGAACTTCAGCTCAAAGCGCGTGCTCAGCCTGTAGCTGGCCGTGAATTTTGCAGTAATGCTGGTTTGTCCCGATGTTGGAACGTTCACATCTTCTTCGAGCTTACGCATGATCATGATATTATCCCGGATCGACATATCGAGCCTCAGGTCGAGGTCGGATTCAAATTTTCTTTGATTTCCGCCGGCTTTGATGGTGACCGGAACCTGGTCGAACCGGTAACCGGTACCGATCACAATCTCGTTGGAACGGTTTTCCATCACCTGGTTATTGCTCAGACTCAGGCTGATATTCCGGTTTCTCTTCAGTTCAACCCTGGCCTGCAGGCTATTCTGCAGGGTGGCGTCGATACCAAACAGCGGGCTGAGCGATTCGGATATGCTGATACTGGCAATTTCACGTTGTGCCAGAAAGTTATCCTGTTGGTCCCTTATGTAATTCATGCCATCAGAAAGATCCGGGTCGTATAACAGGTTTGTCGTATAACTCCCCACCGAGTAGGTGCTTCGGTAAGAATGATTAAGATTGAACTGTTTCAGATATTTCTTGATGAATTCATTTTTCTGGAGCCCGTCATACTGGATTTTCCAGTTCGGCATCATACTCAGAATGCCAGGCATGGATCGGAGTGTCACACTGTTTGCATCCTTATTGGTATAGGCAGCCATGAACGCCGGGATCATCACATCTGCCGAAGTGGGTCCATAACCATTAGCCTAACCTGTTGCGCCACCGGCCTTGGGATCATAATCCGGACTT
>JAQWAJ010000331.1 GCA_028707745.1 Bacteroidales bacterium
TTTTTGTTTATTGTTTGACAAACCTTTTGGTGATGATTCCTTTTCGAGTTTCAATTTTAATCGTATAGATGCCGCTTCTGAAACTACTGATATTTATCTGATTGCCGGTAGCCTGCCTGTTGATGAGCAGATGGCCGGTCAGATCATAGACCGATATTTCCACCTGACCGCTGAATCCATCGATATACAGATGATCGGTGGCCGGATTAGGCATGATGGTGATGCCCGGATAATCCGGGATATCATTGATTCCGGTGAAACTACTGGTCAGGTCGTTGGACCGGTTATCGAAAATATCATGAATAAAAAGCCGGTAAAAGTAGGTGCCCGACGGTAAGTCATTGGTCGCAAATTCGGCCCACCGGGCGTGCGGCTGAATTACCGTCACCGATTTCAGGGGTGTTCCGGTAAAACCGGCATTGTCGAAGACTTCAACGGTATAGGAATACTGTGGACTGGTTGCGCTGTTTACCGTCCATCGCAATATGACACGGGTAGGGAAATTTGTGGCAACCAGATTGCTGATTTCACCCGCTGGAAAATCAGGTTGTGTTTTACTGTTCGGCAGACTGATCGTGGTGCCTGAAACATTGACCGGATGAGTGGAGGCTCCTCCGCTTTTAATAAAGTAATAGTCACCGTTGACTACGCCACCATCATAATTATCGATATAATTGGCACATCCGGCATCGGGAGAAATCCTGGTAATGGTAGCCTGACTGAACGATACCCATTGTAAACTGGTTCGCCTTTTCCAGCCCTCCTTCCGGTGTATTTCCCTGGATAGCCAGCCGTTTCCCGACCAGTCTTCGATAAATGCGGAGGTTTTGTTTTTGAATTTCAGATTATCGACCGGATAATTCATGGTAACCAGATGATTCCAGCAGTTTTTGGTATGATCGAAAACCCAGAATCCATAATGGGAGTGGGTATTCAGACTCCATACCCGGGCGACCAGTGTGTACCATTGACCGGTCTCCCATCCAACTTTGTAATTCAATGATCTTAAGCCTGTTCCCTCCCCGCCGAAATTAGCTATGTCGGTTCCGTCACCAACATAATCGGCTGTAATAGCCTGCTTGACCGACGTGGGGTCCCAGAGCGAAAAAATGAAGTTGTTGCCACCCGAAGCGCATTGCATACCGCAGTATCCGCCTCCGTCGACACCACCGCCAAAACACATCGAGTTGTAATAGGTGTACAGAGGAGCGGGTGATTGTACCCGCAATGTATTCATGATGATATCGCCAGTGTAGTTGTCTTTGTAATCAAGATAGACAGATGGCGCCCGGTTTTGGGCAATTAATATCAATTCAGGGGCGCACATAATCAGAACAGCAATAACTGTAAGAAATTTTTTAAGCATTTTTAATTATTTAACAATTTCGGGCATCCGGTAAAAGTCATTCAATGAGCTGGTTGAAATCCCATAATCGATTTCGTATTTCCGCTGAAATACGGTCGGTATTTTTGCACCGACCGGTATCAGTGAGAGCCTGGTTTTACCCTTTACTGTTTCTGACTTAATGTCCTCACCCACACGCTGATCGAAGGAATAGGCCATATAGTACAGGTATTTTCCGATCCAATGGAAATATGCCTGGCTGGAATCTTCCGAAACCTCCCCGCTCTGGTTCATCAGTTTCAGATCCTTATTTTTTTGATACAAAGCCCTTTGAAATTCAACAGCATTCAGCGGCGTTCCGTTTAGAACCGGAATTAGATTGAATTGCGGGTCGATAAAAACCCACCTGTTGAGATCCGACAAATAGGTTTCGGCTACAACATGCCCGGCTCCTCGTTTAACCTTTTCCACGTCAAAGGTTTGGATACTCAGACACCGCGACGGGACGGCAATGCTATTGAGCGCCGCAGTGCAAACAATGCCATACTCCACACACCTGAAATTTTTCCCCTGTTTTGCCTCTTCCAATATCGAAATGGCATCTGACTTAGCGGGTTTATTGCTCCCGTTATGCTGCCATTGCTTGCTGGTCCAGTCGAGCACTCTTTTAACCTTATCTATCTCCGTTGAGGCACCTGATACCAGTGTGTCCAGTCCGTAACCCTCCCGTAGTTTTCTTAAATAGCTGTTGTTAAGCGTATCCGGATAAAAAAACCGGAGAGCCGGATTGGCTTCAGCGTATGTGTATTGTACCTTTCTGATTTTAGCTGACGGATTGTTATTGAGCATCGAAAAGAGTGACGAGCAACTGGTTAGCAGGCAGCATAATGTTACAGCCAGAAGTGCTTTATAATTCATTGCAAATAGTAATTAGTAGTGATTCCATACTTACATGATTGATGGATTTATTCGTGTAAAGATAACGGATACCGTAAGATTTCTGAATTCAATTCCGGGCTTCCCGATGCCGAAAGTGTTCTTACTGACAGATTTTGAAAAAAAAGGCCATCGCATGCCTGTTTCTTGTTGCCGCGATGGTTTCCTGTTCCCCTTCAAATAAAAATCAACCGAACGGATTAATACGGATCGATGTTCTTGACGCCTTCAGGCAGCAAAAAAGCATGAAACTCAGTGATGTGGTTAAGGATGTTGAATTGGTACCGTTTGAAATCTCGAAAGAGGCCTATTTCAGTGGTTTTAACAGCTATGCCGTTGGCAAAAAATTCATTTTGATTGCTGATGGGGGAAGAAACAGGGTGGTCCTTTTTAATCGCAGTGGTAAATTTATTCGTGAAATCGGAAGAAAGGGGAAAGGTCCGGGCGAATTCAATGATCCTCGCAGTGTAGCCATGGATCCGCAAGAAGAGTATGTTTTTATGGCCGATTGGACGATAGGCAGGTTGTTGAAATATACCATTGACGGAAAGTTAGTTAAATCAGTTTCCACTGCTGCAATTCCCAGGTGGTGCGCCATAGATGACATCAGGTTCATCAATGACGACTGTTTTGTTCTGGTTCTGCACAGGCCGGTCCGGCCGGTTGATGGTTACTCATCGCTGGCCCTTTTCAATAAAAATCTGGAATTGGTGCAGAAAATTCTTCCCAGGGCCAATGATGAAAACCTCTGCTTCTGTGTTAACCCAAATGGTGTTTTCGGAAGCAGCGAATCCAGGATGACCTTTTGGGAACCTTTATTGGATACACTTTACACCATAACACCGGAAGGGAAATCCTTTCCCACACACCAGATCGGATTCTCTAAAGGCGGTCCCACCCGGGAGTTTGCAAAGAATAACTTTAATCCCAACCTGTCAGCGGAAAACGTGGTCAAATCGATCCTCGAATTTGGTGGTTATATTCAAATTCGTGGCGAAAGCAAAAGA
>JAQWAJ010000332.1 GCA_028707745.1 Bacteroidales bacterium
CGGTTTGATGAATGTGGGCGGAGATCCTTATGTGATCGAGTATAATGTCAGGATGGGCGACCGGGAGAGCGAAGTGGTGATCCCCCGGATTCAATCCGATTTGCTGGAACTTTTTATTGCCACCTCTGAGGAAAAACTGAAAGACAAACAATTGGATATTGCCAAGGAATCTGCTACCACAGTGATGCTGGTTTCGGGCGGATATCCGGGTAATTATGAGAAAGGAATGCCTATCTCGGGATTGGATAAAGAAATTGATGGATTCGTTTTCCATTCCGGGACCGCCATCCGCGACAAGCAGCTGACAACCAACGGAGGCCGTGTTCTGGCGCTTACCTCGCTCGACACAACCTGGAAAAAAGCATTGAAAAAATCATACAAGACCGCCAAAGGGATCTCCTTCGACGGGATGTATTACCGCAAGGATATAGGTTTTGATCTGTAATACCAGCCGCTATGTTCGGGTTTATCCGATCGATCAGTTATACGGTGCAAGCCATGATTCCGATACTGGGATTAATCCTGTTCGGAATTGCCTGGTTTGTTCCGGCTGATCTTCAACCCGGCACGATATACGGCAACGGCTTTTTCTATCAGCCCGCTGATGGCTGGATGTACCCGTTATGGCTGAACATGGCTCGTCTGCCGCTCTGGATGCAGGTGGCTCCCTCCTGTCTGGTTGCACTTTTAACAGCCGGACTGATGGTCAGGATGGATATGAAGAATCTCCTGATGGGAATCCGCTCTTATGCCATAGGATTTGTGTTTCTTTTTGTCCTGACATCCTGCGGGCACGTTTTCCTTTTTCATCCGGCCATGATTGCCGGATTGTTTATGTTGCTGGGATATAAATTCCTGTTGGATTTGTACAAAGCTGAAACCAGCTTTTCACTTGTTTTTGCCATTGGCTTCTGCTGGGGACTGGCTGTTTTGCTATATCCTCCGGTAAGTTTTCTGATTCCCGCGATGTTAGCGGGATTGCTGTTGATGGTTGCTACCAGTTTTCGCCACTGGCTGGTCTGTCTGGTCGGGTTAATGGTCCCCGTGCTACTTGTCGCGGCTTTTTGGTTCCTGATGGGAGATCTTGACTATGAGACGACCACTTTTCTCTCGTGGTTTAAATTCCGGACCTCTTTTATCCCCGGATTCATCGACAAACAACCGTTTATTGCCGCCTGGCTGGGATTAATCCTGATCTGGATATTGATCGCCTCTGCAAAATACCGGAATCCCAAAGTCCAGTCTCGAGTATTGTATCAGGCTAATTTTCTGTTGTTTATATCGATATTGACCATCACAGTAATTTTAGAGTCGGTATCGGTCGAAATTCTTTGGATCCTGATTATCCCGGTCACTTTTCTGATGACCTTCTGGGCTTTGAGAGTTGAAAAATGGTGGAAGAGAGATCTGCTCTTTATTTCGTTACTGCTCTCCTTCGCTTTTTTCCGTATCCAGGGGCTGATCTGAGTCCTCCCCGTTTTCCTGTTCGTTGAAGCTTAAGAACAGCTTGGTTTTATCCTTTGCTCGGTCGAGGAATTTCCAGAACCGGGTATCCTTAACCTCCTGATCTTGAAATCGCTCCTGTATACTTCGGTCAACTACCAGGATGCTATGCATATATTCCTTGATGAGGCGGTCGAGATAGCTCAGATTGAGATGCAGGGCCTCGGCCCAGTCGAGAAAGGTTTTTTTAATACCCTGATTTCCGGGCTTCTGGTCGGCTTCGAGAAACCAGGGAAGTTCCGTAAAAACGAACTTATTGAAAGTCTGCTGGTTCTTCCGGTCGAGCTCCAGGATTTCCAGATACTGTTTGTCAGTATCCTGAATTCTGCCGCCCGATTTAAGAACCTCCAGAATATCCAGATTGATCCGGATGGTTTCAAGGTGTTCGCGGAGCAGCATCACTGCCTGTTCGACTGTTTTAACCTGATTTTCCATGAATGGCGAAGTTAGGGAAAGAAGAAAAAAAAGAGTTGACAACTTAAGTAAAAGTTGTCAACTCTCTGTTTCATAGGAAGCTTAATTATCTGCTTACGGTCATCCTTCGGGTTTCGCTGTTAGCGCCGGCTTTCAGGGTGTACAGATAAATACCGGAATCGAGGCTGCCGGCATCAATCTTAACATTGTGACTGCCTGCAGGCTGTTTGCCCTGATTCAGTTCCATAACCACACGGCCGGTGAGGTCCATAACGGTTATGCTAACCTCAGAGTCGCTGGTGAGCACATAGTCGATGTCGGTGGTCTGACTGAACGGGTTAGGATAGTTTTGTCCAACCTTAGCAGCCGAACGGGTCAGGTCGACCCCATCAGAGCCATTGCCGTGTTCGTTGATGTTGAGGCGAATCATCAGATTCCTTTCTGAAATAAATCCGGTATTACTCCAGCCGGCATCTTTGCCTTTTGCAACTCCCACGGGATCAAGGAGTTTAAAAGAATAATCGGCTCCGATTTTAAATCCATCGTACCGCTGAATCTGATATTCAGTATGATCAATATTATATTCTACAGCAGCATAGACGAGATCACCAGCTTTAAGCATTTCAGTTTCACCATCTTTTGTTAATGGCAGGGTGATCCATTTGCCGATCATGGTTGAATCGTATGACAAATAGTCGGATACCATAAGTTCAACAGGATATAACGGATCGCTGTCAGCAGGAACCTGATGCAATGCGAACCGAAAATCTGTTCGTCCATCAGCCAACCCACCGGCAATAAAGGCAGAAATTGAATTTGCCTCGCAATCTTTGGTGATATAATACTTAACGCCAACGATATGCCCCTGGATTGTAGAACCATCGTCCTTATACGTTTCAATCCCCCAGTTGCAGGCTTCTTCAGCAGTTCCATCCGCATGGGAGAAGACGCTGTCGGTTACATTGAAGTAGACTGATTTTTCGTTGTTTTCCGGGGTATCGTCAGTAGCATTCGACTGATACTTGTAGGTCGTTTTGTAGTGCCCGAATTCAGTCGGCGTGTATTTGTCTGTGATCAGGGTTGTATCAGTCAGTAGGGTGTAAATATTCTTTTTATCACCGGCAGCATGAAAAACGTTTTGGTTGTTTTTCGTGATATCGACCGAGAAGAAAGCTTCTTCCTGATCATATTCTCCAAAGTTGAGTGCGGAAGCTTTGAAATTGGTGTAAGAACCCTGGTTGAGATGTGATTTTGGAATCATGAAATAGGGTGACATTACCGTATTCTCATTTTCATCGTCCCATTCCATCTGGGCGAATTTCATCTGTAAATCGTTATCCAAGGCTTCTGAAAGAGTGAAG
>JAQWAJ010000333.1 GCA_028707745.1 Bacteroidales bacterium
TGACGTATGCAGGGATCCTGGTAAGGCCCGCAATCACCGAAGCACGCAGCCTCCGCTCACCGGCAATGAGCTGATATTTATTTTCAGCCAGTTTTCTAACCGTAATCGGCTGAATGATCCCAATTTGTTTAATAGATGTAGCCAGCTCTTCGAGAGCTTCCTGATCAAAATGCGACCGTGGCTGGAAGGGATTGGTCTCAATCTGGCTGATTTCAATTTCATTAATGGATGCTTCAGGTTTCAGCCCGGCGTCCTCAATCAGGGCACCAAGCCCTCTGCCCAAAACACTTCTTTTCTCGCTCATCCTGTTCTTGGTTGGTTAATCAATCACTTTTTCAGCATCCCTGATCTGAGTCAGTCCGTTCTTCTGCAGCAACTCACGGGCCAGACTGAGATGATTCAGCGATCCTTTTGAATTGGCATCATACATCACAACCGGTTTTCCGTAGCTCGGAGCCTCGCCCAGCTTGATATTCCTGCTGATGATGGTTTTGAATACCATCGATTGAAAATGTTTGGTCACCTCATCATATACCTGATTCGACAATCTGAGGCGATTGTCATACATCGTGAGCAAAAATCCTTCGATTTCAAGTTCCGGATTCAGCCGGCTCTGGATAATCTTGATGGTGTTCAACAGCTTTCCGAGTCCTTCAAGTGCAAAATACTCACACTGCACCGGAATAATCACCGAATTGGCTGCCGTCAGGGCATTCACGGTTAGCAATCCCAGCGACGGGGAACAGTCGATCAGCACAAAATGATAATCATCCTTCACCTGATCGATCACTCTCGACATCAGCTTTTCGCGGTTCGGCATATTGAGTATTTCGATTTCCGCCCCCACCAGATCAATGTTGGCCGGAAGAAGATCAAATCCAGGAACCTCGGTATGAAGAATGATGTTTTTCGGATTGACATCATCCACCAGGCATTCATAAAGACTGGTTTTGATGTTCCTGACATCAAAACCGGCACCCGAAGTAGCGTTGGCCTGAGGATCGGCATCGATGAGCAATACCTTGTATTCCAGGACCGCCAGACTGGCCGACAGGTTTATGGCAGTGGTTGTTTTTCCCACTCCGCCTTTTTGGTTAGCTATAGAAATTACTTTACCCATTAACATTTTTTTTGCGCCGTAAAAATAGCGATAATACCTTTAACATCCCCGGCTGTGCCAGTCAATTCTACTCCTGAAACCGGATATCCTTAACCATCAGCTGCATACTGGTTGCACCCCTGAATGTGTTCTCTTCCACGGTAAAAGCAATGTCAAAAGGCTTCCCCGAATGCATATCATTGAACAGGTGCCCAAGATTAAAGCCAATACCTTCAAAGTCCGGCTGGTTTCCCCTTGCGGAAGTGATGCTCAGCTTCAGATGTTCCCACGACCGGCCAACCTGGCGGCTTTTACTGGTATCCCTGAGATTGCGGCAAACAAACATAGGGGAATTATTATCCGGGCCAAAAGGTTCGAATTGCCGCAATATTCTGAAAAACTTCGGGGTGATATCTTCCAGGTCGATCTCGGCATCGATCACCACCTGAGGGATCAGCTGTTCAGCAGTGATCGTCGAAGCCACATACTCCTCAAATCGCTGGGTGAACAGTTCCACATTCTCCAGCGGTAAACTTAATCCGGCTGCATATTTATGTCCGCCGAAACTCTCGAGCAGGTCGGAACAGGCGCTGATAGCCTGATACAGATCGTAATTATCCACTGATCTGGCAGATCCGGTGGCCATTCCGCTGGAGCGGGTTAAAACCACTGTCGGCCGGTAATAAAAATCGATCAGCCGTGAAGCCACAATTCCGACAACCCCCTTATGCCATTCAGGATGATAAAGCACCGTGGTTTTCCGCGTCAGCATATCATCTTTACCTTCAACCATCTTCCGGGCGAGGTCTGTAATCTCTACATCGATATTCTTCCGGTAATCATTATAGGAATCCACCTTCCCGGCCAGCTGCTTGGCCTCCTTTTCATCCCGGGCGATCAAAAGTTCCACGGCACTTTCTCCTGAAGAGATTCGCCCCGCAGCATTGATCCTCGGACCGATCTTAAACACAATGTCAGACGCCGTGATCTGCCTGTCGTCACAATTGCTGATCGTAATCAGTGCTTTGAGCCCGGGAACCGGATTCTCATTCAGTTTCTTTAATCCATGGAATGCCAGTATCCGGTTCTCCCCGATCATCGGAACCAGGTCGGCAGCAATACTCACGCATACCAGGTCGAGATACTTGGCAATGTGTGAAAACGGAATTCCGTTTTGCAAGCAAAAGGCCTGCAACAGCTTAAACCCCACCCCACAACCCGATAAATCCTTGCAGGGATAGGAGCAATCAGGCTGTTTCGGGTCGAGAATGGCCACGGCTACCGGCAGTTCCAGATCCGGGAGATGATGATCGCAGATAATAAATTCAATCCCCTTGCGCCGGGCATAATCCATCTTATCAACCGCCTTGATCCCGCAATCCAGCGCAATCACCAGTGTGTAGCCCTCCTTGGCAGCATACTCAATCCCTGGATAGGAAATCCCGTAGCCTTCGGAATAGCGATCGGGAATATAGTATCCGATATCGGGTAGCCTCTTGCGGAAAAAAGAGTAAATAAGTGCTACAGAAGTGGTTCCATCAACATCATAATCGCCATATACCAGAACCTTCTCCTGCCTGGCAATGGCTTCATTCAGGCGCTGCACGGCTTTATGCATGTCTTTCATCAGAAAAGGGTTATGCAGCCCCTCAAGCTGAGGCCTGAAAAAATGCCTTGCTTCCTCAAAATCCTTAATCCCCCGCTGAACCAACAATGCGGCTAAACTCCTTCCGGTGCCCAGTTCATTGGAAAGACTCTCGACAAATACGGGGTCAGGGGCAGGCAGAATATTCCAGAGTTTGTTCATCAGGTTGTTTAAATGGGAAAAAAATAAAAATAAGCAAAATTCCCATGCTTGTTATAACTCCGATGAAAAGTATCTTTGCACAAAATTAATAAACCCGTTATGGCGGAACTCAATTCACAGGAACAGAACAGAAGACAGTCGCTTCAGGAAATCAGGAACATGGGTATCAATCCGTACCCGGCTGCCAAATATCCGGTCAATGCTTATGCAGCCGATGCGGTTGCACATTTTGACGAAAAGCCTGAATCCTATCAGGGAGTATGTTTCGCCGGAAGGATCATGGCCCGACGGATCATGGGCAAGGCATCGTTCGGGGAAATCATGGACTCAACAGGCAGAATCCAGATTTACGTCAACCGGGATGAGCTCTG
>JAQWAJ010000334.1 GCA_028707745.1 Bacteroidales bacterium
AACGATCCGGCGATACGTTCAATCGACAATCTGTATAAAGTCGGGTTCAGTACTACAACGGTTACTCAACGCGTTGCCAACGCCGAAAATGAACCCACCTACCTGAACGCCAAAGTTAAAATTGTTGCGACCTGGAAAGCCTATAACATGAATGTTTCCGGCTTTGAAGCATTGATCCACAGAGTGTTTAAAGATGTTCGTTTACAAGTTCGTTTGGGAGGGTATATCCCCGAAGAGTGGTTTGTGGTACCCTACAGCGCTGTTGAGAAAGCCATTCAGTGCATCATTAAAGAGATTCCGATAAGCTACGATGCCACCAATCAAATTATCATCGAACATACGGTAGCTCAAAACGAAGAACAGAAAACAATTGATACCACCGGTTGGAAAATTCTCACCCTGAATATCAAGGAAGTGTATTTTAAAGAGATCATTGCAGGAACAAAAAAAGAAGAATACCGTCTGCTCAAACCCACAACGATTAACAACTACACCTACTTTGATGAAGGGAAGCGATGGTTAAAAAAATACGATGCCATACGCTTCTTTGTCGGTTATCACAAAGACCGGGAAAGCGCGCTGGTGGAAGTTATTGATGCTGTTTATCAGTTTGAAGAACAGACTGTTATTTATTCATTGGGGCAAATCTTTGAAGTGAACAAGAAAAGGGGCCAGTAGTAAGGACTTCAGGTCGACAGTACCAATATCGCACTATAGTTGTGCAATTTTCATCACAATACGCACTTTTATTGTGCAATTTGTTACCTTTGCAGAAAGGTAAATGGTCATGAACAAATTAATCGAACAGTATTTAAAACTTCTGAAAGAGACTGGCACAAGCTTCTTCCGGTACATTTATGCTGAGATCAATTGGGAAAGTCGTATGATTGGGCTTACCGGGCCTCGTGGAGTTGGAAAGACTACTTTGGTTTTACAGCATATTAAAAAGAACTTAAATCCTGATGAGACACTCTATGTAACCGCTGAGGACTTTTATTTTTCCGATAACAAGCTGATCGATTTGGCGGATGCATTTGTAAAACGCAACGGGAAATACCTGTTTGTTGATGAAATACACAAATACAAAGACTGGGCTAAAGAGCTGAAACTGATCTATGATTATCATCCTGAGCTGCATGTGGTATTTACCGGTTCATCTGTGCTGGACATCAAAAAAGGAGCTTCGGATTTAAGTCGCAGGGCTGTCATGTACCATGTTCAAGGTTTGTCTTTCAGGGAATATTTACAATTGTTTCATCAGATAGCAGTCCCAACGTATTCTTTAGAGGATATTCTGGTTCACAAAGCAGAACTCCCTGAGATTAAGCATCCGTTACCATATTTTGCAGATTACCTGACAAGAGGCTATTATCCGTTCGCTCTGGAAGAAAATTTTGAATTGAAATTGCAACAAATTGTAAATCAGACTTTAGAAACAGATATTCCGTTGTACGCAGGAATGAATGTGTCAACCGGTAGAAAACTCAGGCAATTGTTGGCCATTATTGCTAAAAGCGTTCCATTTAAACCCAATATGACCAGTATTGCCACCGTACTATCGGTCAGCCGTAACAGTATTGCCGATTATTGCCTGTTTATTGAAGAAGCCGGAATGATTATCCAGCTCAGAGATGCGACCGGAGGGCTAAGGGGATTAGGTAAAGTGGATAAAATTTATTTAGATAACACCAATCTTATTTACAATCTGGCTCATGACAGTTCAAATTCAGGAAACATCAGGGAAACGTTTTTCATAAACCAACTTCGGATAAAATATGACGTGATCGTTTCGCCAGTTGCTGATTTCAGAATTGGCGATTACACCTTTGAAGTTGGAGGAAAAAACAAGGGGCTGAAGCAAATTCAAGGTATGGATAAAGCCTTTATGGTTAAAGACGATATTGAACAGGGGTATTTGAACACGATACCCCTTTGGCAGTTTGGTTTGACTTACTAATATTTCCCCGGAATTGATATTTTTGATAGATGGCAAATCAATACAGTGATACAAACATGACCAAAACTGAAGGCCCCATAAAAGTTCGTAAAAACACCGGTGAACTGGTCACCTTCGATGCCGTTAAGCTGGCCGAAGCCCTACGTCGTTCGGGTGCCGGTGAAGAGGAAATCGAAAAAGTTATTCAGCAGGTTAAGTCTTCTATTTATGAGGGCATCACAACCAAAAAGATATACCAGCTCGCTTACAACCAGCTCCGGAAACTGTCGAACCGCAGTGCCGGCCGTTACAAACTAAAAAAGGCCTTGCTCGAAATGGGGCCGACCGGTTTTCCTTTCGAACTGTTTGTTGGCAAGCTGATCGAAACTGAAGGATTTTCGGTTAAAACCGGGCAACTGATCCGTGGCAGGTGTGTTCAGCACGAGGTGGATGTGGTGGGAATCAAACCGGGTGAAATACTGATGGCCGAATGTAAGTTTCACCAGTCTGAAGGTGTTAAGAGTGATGTAAAAATCAGTTTATACGTGCACTCCCGCTTCGATGACATTAAATTCAGGTATGAGGATGAGCATCTGAACCAGCAGAGCCGTTTCATACCCATGCTGGTGACCAACACCCGTTTTACCGAAGACGCCCGGCAGTACGGGGAATGCGCCGGACTCAGACTGGTGTCGTGGGACTACCCTGCCGGTCACAGTTTGAAAGACCTGATCGATCGCACAGGGCTATACCCGATTACCGTTCTTAAATCGCTCAACAAACAGGAAGCTGCTTCATTGATGGAAAAAGGGATCGTTCTTTGCAAAGAAATCGTTGACCAGCCTGAGATGCTGAATATGCTCAGGTTGCCCTATCGCCGGTTTAACAATGTCGTTCAGGAGGCTCAGGCTTTAATCAGATAATCAGATAAAAAATGACGTTTAATACTATTAGCAAAAGCCTTCAGCAGCGAATATCTGTTCAAACGGTCATCATTGATTTACTGGCATTGGGAGTCATTCTTCTGGTGCCAACCCTGTCGCATCTGACCGGATTCCCTTTTTATTTTGTTGAACCCATGCGGATTATTCTGGTGCTTGCATTACTGTTTTCGAGCAGGTTCAATGCTTTTGCACTGGCCGTAATGCTGCCCCTGTTTTCATTTCTGGTATCGGGTTACCCCGCTCCTGTAAAGATGGCAATCATAATGGCTGAGCTTTCGCTGAATGTCTGGATATATCTGGCGATGGTCAGGTTCACCGATAAACCGTTCATCTCCATGTTCAGCGCGATCTTATTGAGTAAGTTTTTCTGTTATTATATGTATTGGATG
>JAQWAJ010000335.1 GCA_028707745.1 Bacteroidales bacterium
ATCTTCAGATTAATGACCTCCTGTCCGCGAAGTCCTGCCGAATAAATCAGGGCAAGAACAACTCGCTGTTTCAGAAGAGACGGAGCTGCAAGGAGTTCTTTGAGTTCGCTGTAGTTCAGGATCACCGGCAGTTTAGAGTCTCCTTTGAGCGAAGGCAGGGCGATTGCATTTTTGTTCATTCCCAGAAGCCGGTAATAATACCGAAGTCCGTAAACCATGTGTTTAAAACTGCTTCGTGACGGAGACTTCGGATCCCGGGCCAGGGAAACAAGGTACTCGTTGATTTCTTCCGGATCGATCTGTTCGGGAAGCTTTCCGAAATGAACCACAAACAAGGCAATTCTCCGGATGTAGTTGTTCAGTGTACTCGTACTCTGACCGCGTAAAGTCACCTGTTGCTCCAGCTTACGGACAACCTTTTCGAACTCAGGAACAAGCACAATGGCCTGCTCAACAATAGTAAAACCCGATTTCTTTCTCATAATCAGAAATTTAATGGTTAATATTTCCGAAGTTGAGAAAGAATCGGGTACTTTTAATCAAGCTATCTGCGTAGGCGGATTTAGTTAACACAGGCTATATGCAATATCAGGTTCAGTGGTATGCACAGGTCGGATTCCCGCCCGATTTTCTTTGTCGTTCCGAAAGAAAACCGCCCGCAAATCCGCCACTACACATAGCCTCGACCGTTAGCTTTCATGCAAAAAATGTCAAGGTTATACCTATATAAACAAACCGCGTGATTAATAATATAAAAATAAAAAAATCCAACATGAAGAAGCATCAACTAGCATTTGTCTCCATCCTCCTGTTTACGGTATTCTTTTTGATCTCATGCGAAAAAGAGACCTCTGACCCCAACCAGCTACTCATCGGCAAGATGAAAGCTGTTACCGATTCGTTGGTAAAAAACACAGATATTCCGGGTATTGTGGCATTGGTTGTAGATAAAGAAAGGGGGATTGATTGGTTGTATGCAGCAGGAGTAAGCAACAAGGAGACCCTGACACCCATGGATGTCAACCACACCTTCAGGATTGCAAGTAATACGAAGACTTTTACAGGGACTGTGCTTCTGCAGCTGGTTGGCGAAGGGAAAATCTCTCTGAACGATAAGGTAACGAAATACCTTCCACAGTACCCGACCGCCAATGGAATTACCCTGACCATGCTTGCCAACATGACCAGTGGCTTGTTTGATTATTTTGATGATGACCGTTGGGTGGAAGGATTCAAGGCAACACCATTGCGTATTTGGTCTCCCACAGAACTTGCGGATTTATCGTTTTCACACCCACTGCTTTTCACGCCGGGTACTCAATTCAAATACACCAATACCAACACCATCCTACTGGGGATGATTATTGAAAAGGTTACCGGCAACAAGCTGGCAACGGAGATCAACAACCGAATTGTCGTACCGCTTCAGCTGAAAAATACCGGGTTTATGGCTAGTGGAACGGCATTACCCGGCAATCACGGCAGGGGATATGATTTTGGTGATCTTGGCATTATCGGTGATGTTACCGAATCCTACGATGTCTCTAATTCATGGGCTGCAGGTGCAGTTTATACCAGCCCACGCGATTTACAGCAATTTGTTGAAAGCATGGTAGAAGGTGGACTGCTCCCAGATTCACTACAGAACAGGAGGCTAAATAATGATTTCAACCAGCTTGGTCCGGTTCAGTCCTATGGATTATGCCTGTCAAAATTGGGATCCTTTTATGGTCACAACGGTGTCATTTGGGGGTATACTTCCTCCATGTACCATAGTTCGGATAAGCAGTGTACCGTAATTATCTATTACAATCTTTGTCAGCCGGCAGATCACTTCCCCGATAGTCTGTTTTTACGATTTATGGAAATTCTTTATAGCAAATATATCTTCTAAGCTATCATGAAGAAAGCAAGTAAGTTATTTTTTCTGTTGCATTGATCTCACTATTTTGCATGATTTCCTGCAAAAAAGAGACATCTGACCCCAACCAGCTACTCATCGACAAGATGAAAGCTGTTACCGATTCTATTATTACAAACAACAAAGTTCCTGGCATTGTAGCACTGGTTGTTGATCATAAACGAGGCATTGACTGGCTATATACAGCAGGATATAGTGACATTATTAACAAAACGCCTATGGATGGCAATTTCACTGTCAGGATAGGCAGCAACACTGACCTCCCCCCTGAAAACAGGGCCATTCTAAAATAGAGTTTCGGGCAATTTTCAGATAATTGTAACCAGAGAGAAAATTGCCATGAAAAAGACCAAGTTTACAGAACAGATCATTTTTACTTTGAAGCAGGCTGAGACGGGTGTAACGGTCGCAGAGGTTTGTCGGAAGATGGGAATCAGTGAAGCCACCTTTTATAACTGGAAGAAGAAATTTGGTGGGCTTGGCGTAAGCGAACTCCGCCAGCTCAAAGAAGGAAGCTGGCCGATAAACTACTGGAAGAGTACAGGGTGTCTGTTCGCCGTGCTTGTGCGGTATTGATGCTGCAGAAATCGGTTTACAACTACCATTCGCACCGTCGCCCGGATATAGTGATCCGAAAGCGAATGATCGACAGAGCTGGAGTACGCGTCCGCTATGGGTTTTGGCGCATTTTCGTACTGCTCAGGCGAGAAGGTTGGCAGGTCAATCATAAAAGAGTGTATAGGATTTATAATCAACTAATTAAGATCCCACAATGGAAAAACCAATCTCAATATTTAAGTCAATTTGGTACTTCATAATAAGTTCTCTAGTAATATATTTTGGATTGTATTATAGTATACCATTCACTCAAGCACTGGGTTTACCATTTTTTGTAGGCTATTTAATATTTTTTTATACTCCATTTGTTCTCTTGTTGATAACCGCACTAATACTATACAAAATAGAAGGGAATAAATGGGACTGGGAAAATTTCACAAAACGCACTCGACTAAGAAAAATGTCAAGAGCTGATTGGTTATGGGCAAGCGGGTTGTTTGTTTTTGGAATAATTGTATATGCTGGTCTTTCGCCTATAGGTAATTGGTTGGCAAAAGCATCATTCTTCAGTCCACCTGATTTTTTTCCCGCAGAGATTAATCCGAATAAATCCAGGATAACTGGTTACATGATGGATTATAAAATATCCGGACAATATTGGATTATTCCAGCATATTTTGTCGGATGGTTCTTTAATATTTTTGGAGAGGAATTGTTATGGAGAGGGATGCTTTTACCACGTCAGATAAAGAGATATGGATCAAAGGCATGGATTTATCATGGT
>JAQWAJ010000336.1 GCA_028707745.1 Bacteroidales bacterium
AAAACGACAACTTCACATTCGAGCGCCTGTATCATTATCCTGAAAATCCGACTCATGTGCTGTTTCACTCCCGGTTGACTTTAAAAGCCACCGGCGTTGTCGTTGAAAATGAAGTGCCGCTGCTGGCCATACGTCCGGCCAGACTCAAACAAATTCTGATGAACTCCGGCTTTTCAGGAATCGAAGAATTTGGTGGCTTCAAAAAAGAGGTGTTTACGACTGACTCGCAGCCTTACATTGTTATGGCTGCTGTGTGAGGAAGATCGTAACGCGTCACTCGTCACGCGTTACGTGTCACGTGTAACCCAATGGGCGCAATCATTGCGCCCCTACACTCGTCACTTTCCTCAACACCCACTCCAACTCCGGATCCACTCCCTTTATCCGGTCAGCGAGTGTCGGTTTTATCTCCACGTCGGGCATGATTCCCCGGCCTTCAATCCCATCGTGATAATGGGGTTTGATGACCGCCAACCCGATACGGAATGGCAGTTTCGATTCAGGCAGGATTAAATTGGCCATCTGTCCGGCAACTGTGCCGTTATAGGCTCCTCCGGTCTCTTCACCGACAAAAATTGCCCTTTTTGATCCTTTCAGATTGGACGAGACAATACAGGCAGCCGAAAAGGAGCCTCCGTTGATCAGAACATATACATCACCCTTGAAATGATTGGGTTTGCATTTGTTGGGTTTAGTCCCGCTAAAGGAGTAATAGAATTTGCCATCGGCCGCCTTGCTGGTTTTAACTATTTTCACACCCATTGCGACCAGTCTGAAAGGGGAAAATGCCACCAGAAGGGGCATCGTATATAGTGGTTTCCCTCTGAAATAATTGGTGTGGAGCAGACTGGTTCTGGATACAACTTCTGATTTTTCGGTGAAGTAAAAACTGGAATCTGTCAGATAGGAGTTTAAATCCAGTGCATCAGCCAAAGTCCCGCCGGGATTATCTCTCAGGTCGATAATCAGGGTTTGGGTTTTTAAAGAATCCAGATTTTTAAAGGTGCTTTTATAGAACTTCTTGTGGTCTCCTCTCGAGAAATCCCGAATTTTCAACAGGGCAACGGTACTGTCCTTTCCCGGGAAACTCAGGCTCTTGCTGTATGCCTTGGTTTCCTTATTGTATCCCTGAAGCTTCTTCTTTTTTGCTTCTTCTTTTTGCTTTGCTTTATCAATGGTCTTTTGCGTATCGGGTTTCTTTACTTTTTGGGGATTATCTTTTATCTGGCGCTTTACGCAAACTGTCCGAATCGAGTCGTTGTATCTCAACTGGTACCTCACACTGTCGGTCCGGCCATTCTGGTAGAAGAAAAAGGCAGGGAAATCTTTGCCCGACCTGCGTTCAATGAATGTTTTATTATACCCGTCAGAAGCAAACGTTTTGCTGTATTTCGATATTAATTCACCGGTAGGATTGTCATTGACAGCCATTAGTTCGGTTCCGATGTTGATCGTACTATCGGCAGAATTGTTTTTAACGATATACAGTTTGTGGTCAAATACCTCATATTCAAATTGTGAAAGAGGAGCAGGCCCTATCTTCTTTTGTGCTTTTACCTCTTTGGGTTTCAGCTTTTTTTTCAGAGGAGTGAGCCTGGTGTGCCCCTGTTTCACTTCGGCAACGACCGGAGAGATCTTCAGATAAAACTCATTACTGGTCATGGGTGCATTAATCGTGGTTTTTAAACTGTCGAATTTAAAATCCAACGTCTGTTTGCTGGTGTACCAATAAAGGGCCGGGTGAAGTTGCTGAAGTTGGTGATAGGTATAATCAATATCTGATTTTAATTGCTCTTCATTTTTCGGAATAGTTAAATTCCTGTTATACTGATTGATGGTAACGCAACTGCCAAATAGGAAGGCCGTAGAAATGAAAATGAGTAATTTCTTCATTTAATGTAAGTAATAGTGTTCATCTAAGTGCTTACCAATCTATTGATTTACAATGCAATGCCGATCTTTAGTAATACTCCGGAGTTGATGTCCCCGTTTGAATAGGGTTGAGTAAACAGTTTAAGGCCAATCAGGAATTTACTGGTCAGAAAATAAACATCTTCCACAATGATACTACATCCGAGATCATGCCTGTGATCAAGCATATAATCAGCATCCGTCAGTACGCCGTTTGTATACTGTGCTGATTGCAGATATCCGTCTGAAACATTCATAACCGAGAAGCCTCCGCCAACTCTGAAATCATTTCTGCCAGTGTTTTTAAAAGGAGAGACAAACAGGTTAAGGTTGCCCTGAATAAAGGATGCATATTCGTAAACACCCGAGTCACTTTTGCCGTAATCAACAGATAATGATGTTTCCAGATATTTGTTGATCTTGAAGTTCAGCTCATTTTCCAATGAGATGGTACGCATGTCTCCGGATCCCAGCAAGGAAGATCCAACGCCAAAACGGACATCGAACTTTCCATTTTGAGCCTGGGAGAAATTGGGGAAAGAGCAAAGTATGCAGAGGGCCAGAAGGTAATGTTTCATAATAGGATATTTTTTCAAAAGTAGCTATTCCATGGTTCCGGGCAATTCTGTTGTTTGATATACATGGAACGCGAACCGTTGAATTATTATATTTGTCTGACTGAACCCGATTAGATTACTGTTTTGGAAATATCCTTTTCAACATGAAAGCAATATCAACTGTTCTTCTAATGACCATTATGCTGATTGGTAGCATCCCGGCGCGATCCCAGGTGGCTGCTATTAAAGTGGGTAACCGCATCGACATCAGTATTAACGGCAATCTTTTCACTCAATATGTCTTTTCGGAAGATGAAAAATACCCGTTCTTTTTTCCGGTAAACGGGCCCTCCGGATTCAGTGTCACCTCGATGAGGAACAGTCTGTATCCGCACCACAGCTCGCTTTTTTTCGGCTGCGACCGGGTAAATGGCGGCAATTACTGGCAGGAGGGGATCGACCGGGGGCAGATCCGTACTTTGCGGGCCGAAATTATAAAGACGGGCAGAGATAGTGTGGTCATCGTAAATGAGTGTATCTGGAGTCGCCCGGGTGCGATGTCACCGGTTAAGGATTTCAGGACCATCACGATCACCGCACCTTCCAAAGAGATGTATCAGATTGATTTTGATATTACTCTGGATATGCTGATGGATGTGAAGATTGAGAAGACGAACCACTCTTTTTTCAGCGGACGGATGGCGCCCGATTTGTCGGTAGTCAACGGCGGGACTATGGTTAACGCCGAAGGAAATTCCGGAGAATCCGGCGACAACGGTACATTCGGG
>JAQWAJ010000337.1 GCA_028707745.1 Bacteroidales bacterium
CTGGTATTCCCCTGTCATAGAAGCCGATTTCACCCTTTTTTATTTGTTGATGATACTGGATTCGGCTGTGCAGAATCACGTTAAAAAAGAGGCCCGAATCAGCACTATGCGACCTGATTGGAGGCGTCATGCCTTTGTCTATCAAAGTTCTGGCAATTTCAGGAAATACTGTGTATCCAAGACGCTGCAGTGACTCAATCAGGGAAGTTTTTCCCGAGCCGGGTCCACCGGTAATAATAAAACGGTTATTCGTAGTTTCTGAAATCACTGGTCCATTCAGTTTCAGTAACTCCAAGGTCCATAGCACTTTTCCGGGCCAAAATAAAAAGATAGTCTGACAACCGGTTGATGAATTTTATTTGCATGGCATCCACAAATACCTCGCGTGAAAGTGTCACCATTCGTCTCTCTGCCCTCCGGCAGATCGTTCTGGCGATATGGCAATGTGCGACTACCGGATTACCGGCCGGCAGAATGAAATTTCTATGGATTGGAAGCTGATTTATTATCTGGTCCATCGCCTGTTCAAGCTCGGTTACATCTTCCTCAACGATACCAGGGAGATTCCTAAGCATATCTATATTATCTATTGATAGACAGGCACAAACAACAAATATCCGTTTCTGTATCCGGGTGATACGCAATTTTTCTGTTGTATCGGGAATCATTGACTGAATGAGCCCCAGGTATGAGTTCAGTTCATCCACGGTACCATAAGCCTCCAACCTGGGATGATCTTTCGGAACCCGGGTTCCGCTCGCTAGTGATGTTTCTCCAAGATCGCCGGTTCGGGTATATATTTTCATGATGGTTGAATTAATCGTTTCGAGATTCAAGATTGATCAAAACAGGACGGCCTTTTTTGAATCGCTGAACCAGACAGGTGATTGATACGGGACGATAATCATCATGCTCGATCTGCCAGGTCAGGGGTTTCACCTTGATCTCTTGTCCAAGTGCATCAATAACCGTAATAACAGCTTCAACCTTGCCCAACAGATCGGTGCTTTTCTGCAATTCCTTATACTGAAATGAATAGGTCTCTCCTATTTTATAATAAGGGTGTACCGGTTCGATCAGGCACTCACCGTTTGATTTGTATTTAACCACAGTAGCTTCTACCGTTTGCCCAGGAATAAAGCCGTAATGAAGATAGTTTGCAACCGGCAACCGGTGAAGACTGCCCTCTGGATCCTCGAAAATATAATACTTTTCCTCCTGAAAGCTCTTGATACCAATGAGTTTAAACGTATAATTCCGTCCGGATACCAGAGATGTGAATCGATTGGTCACTTCGGGTAAAGATAATTTCAATGCGCCCTTCCTGATCCGGTCGACCCGGCACGAAAGATAACCTGCATCACCTGCTACCTCAACCGTTTGGTCAATCGGGCAAGGCCATTCCAATCCGTGCAAGTCTTTAACCCACGCTGTCAGCTGAGTTTCACCGAGGAAGTTTTCCTCGCTGGTTATTCTTAAAACCTTGAAATTATATCGTTCTCCAACTTTATAGTAAGGATGATCGGGCTCCAGGAATATTTTGCCGGAACAGTTGATTTTATCGACGCTGCAATTAATTGTTTGCCCAACGCTCAGGTTATAATGCCCGTAGTATTGTTCAGCGAGAAGATACTTTTTGTGATCTGGCCCAAGCAGTAATAAATCAACCTCGTCTGTTCCCGGAAGGGTCACTTTATTAGTAATGACGAATGATAACCGCTGACCTTCCTTCAAGATATTTTCTTCAGACATAAAGCATCTATGTTCTTGCCAGTTGTAAAGATGCAAAAATAATAGACGATGGAATTCATTATAGGATGATCTCTGTCAAAGTTGGCTATCTTTATTCCGGTAGAATGATTATTTCAAATGGCAGAGAGTTATAAGGTGGATAGTATTGACCGCAAGATTCTGCGGTTATTATCAGAAAATGGAAGGGTATCTTTTCTGGAGGTTGCCAGAGAATGCGGGATGTCAGGCGCCGCCATTCATCAGAGAGTATCCAAACTGGAACAGCAGGGAATCATATCGGGTTACAGCGTTAAATTATCCGCTGAGAATTTAGGATATCACACCTGCGCTTATGTCGGGGTATTCCTTGAAAAGGCCATTATGTATCATTCAGTAGTCAGTGAGTTGGAGAAAATCAGTGAAATCGTGGAATCCCATTATACCACCGGGAACTACGCAATATTTCTGAAGGTGTACTGTAAAAACAACCAGCATCTGATGGAAATATTGAACGGCCGGATACAAACCATTCCCGGGGTTGCCAGCACCGAAACGTTGATCAGTCTTGAAAATGGCATTATGCGGGATGTTCAGCCATAGCTGATTAATCCGGGGATTCGAATTTAAAGCCGCGAATCTTGTAATCCTCTTTTTTATCCAGGTAAAGTCGGATGAGCGCCTCTTTTTTATTACTCATCAGGATGACCTCAATGTCCATAATTTGGTTATCGGTAATCATTACCTGCCTGATTTTCATTGCACCGGTTAGCTTATGAAGTCCTTGCAGATTCCTGACCAGCGTATCATTTCCATATTTTATCATCAGATGACTGGCCAGGTAGTCTTTTGTAAAATTCTGAAAATCATCATTTTTCCCGTTGGTCAGTAAGTCCATGAATTTCCCGCCAAGAATTCCCAATCTGTTATCGGGTAAAGAATCCAGACATTGAGTCAGGCTACCTACCAACTGTGGTTGGTAATCGGGCCAGAAAATGCACCGGGCAATTTCGAAGGGGATGCTTTGATTGCCCACTCTGAACTTGTTTGAAAGCAGAATGATTGTCACCTTTTCATCGATATATCTCAGAAAATCAGAATAATAACGTCCATTCCATCCATTGTGGGCGATCACATTGGTCTGTCGCATGGTTTTGATAATCCTCCAACCGTAGGCCGCTGTTTGTGATTCGTTTATTTTCACCGGATTAGCCGGGTAATAATACTCAGCTTTGGTTTTCTCATCGAGAATGTCATTACCCAACAGAGCCTCATGCCAGGCATATAAATCCTCAACAGTGCTGAGCATTCCGCCACTCGCACGACGGTGCCAGGAGGGGCCGTCTTCGAGCCATCCGGAATCCATGGGTCCGCCCCAGTCGTTGCAATGTCTGTAACCATGGGCTACACTGGTGGTGGTCCAATCCGGTGTCCGGTAACCGGTAAAACGCATTTTTGCAGGTCGAAACAGATTTTCCTGAAGAAAACTTTCATAGTCGGTACCTGAAATGGACTCGATCA
>JAQWAJ010000338.1 GCA_028707745.1 Bacteroidales bacterium
AATTCCTCTGTTGAACGCAGGAGCAAGTGCAACCCCCTGTGCACGCCCTAGTTTCAGCATCGATTGAATGTTTTTACCGAAAAAGGGTGCTTCAATCGATACCTGTGCTGGATCAAAATCAACGATCAGCTCATTCATCCTGGCGTAAATTTTATTCAGTCTGACGAATGGATCCGAAAATTTCTGCAACCTGAGAACCCCCATCTCTATTAAAGACAATTGCTTGTCTTCAACTTTAATGAGCCCATATCCGAGGATTACAGTGCCGGGATCAATTCCCAATATGATCTGGTTCTGGTTCATGTTTTCTCTTTAAGTGCAGGCAGGAGTTGCTGGATCAGAATGCCGGTAACAATCAGGGCAAGTCCGGCCGGAGTGGTCCAATAAATTTTTTCTCCAAGAATTAAATGTATGAAAAACAGGGCAATGAACGGAGAAATAAAAACCAGGTTACTGATCCGGGCGTTGTTTTTGGTGTTTTCAAGAGCAGTTAGCCAACAGACGAATGCAATGGCCATTTCGGTAAGTCCAACATAAACTGCCGGAATCGTGGAAAGATTCCAGGTGAATGGCTTCGACAGGATGAGCATGGTTATACCGGTGAAAACACTCCCGAAAAAGAAGTTGAGCGTGATCTTAATAATTTCGGGCCGTGAATCCCTGACATTGAATATCCAGAATGAGGCCCAGATAATGGCACTGATCAGGGCTAAAAAGACTCCTTTGGGCTCATTGACCGGAGTTGTGAACGGATTACTTCCCTGGGAACTGATCACTACAACCCCGACAAAGCTGATCAGAATGGCCAGCAATTCGACTACTCTGAGTTTCTGATGAAGAAATGGGACTGACAGCAGAGTCAGTATCACTGGCCAGGTATAGTTCAAAGGTCCTGCGATTTGAGCGGGAAGAATATTATAGGCGGTCAACAGAATCATATAATAGAGAAACGGGTTCAGAAAACCGCCGATAGCTGAACGCGCGATTGTTTTTGCCGAATTCTTCAGCAGATCACCGGTCTGTTTCCGGATGACAATCACGGCCAGCAGAAATATCCAGGCAACGGTTGATGCGGTAAACAAGAGTTGCATGACATCCATCCCCCGGAGCGCCAGTTTGAATGCAGTTCCGGCCGTCGACCAAAGCAGTATGGCGGTTAGGGCGAACAGGTATATCGACCGTTGTTTCATGGCTGAGATCAGGATTTCAATGCTTTTAACCGGTCTCTGGCATTCAGAAAATAGAAGCTGGTAGGGAAATCCCGGATGAATTCTTCAAAGAGAGAGATTGCTTTTGCAGAGTCATTGAGCCGGTCTTGATAAATGCAGGCAAGTTCATACAAAGCTTTATGCCCCCAATATTCATAGCGGTAATTCTCGATGATCTTACTGAAGATGGCTATCGCTTGTTCCAGGTTGTTCCGATCGAGCAGGATATGGGCTTTTTTATAAAGACAATCATCAATGGCGGGGCTGCCGGTAGTATCACTGATGATCGAATCGAAAACCAGCAAAGCCTGATCGTTCATGTTTCTAAATAGCAGATAATCAGCCTTTGAAAGCTTCGGCAAGGTCGTTTGCGTTGAATCTGTATCCGAAATATTCTCACGGATCAGAATAGAGAGCTCGAGGGCATCATTGGCATTGAGCTTGGAGGTACTTCCTTTCAGGATATCAAGTTGAGACATGGCCCATTTGTAATTCCCGGTAAACCAGGATAACTGGGCTTTGCGGAATCGGGCCGCAGATCCTTCCGGATTATCCGGATTTTCCATGTCGACCATACTGTAAACCAACGAGGCTTCCCAGGGATCTCCTGAACTCAGGAGAATATCTGCTTTTTCAAGAAGACAGGTGGATCGGTATAGTGGTGGTCGGCCAGGGAGGGCGAGCGCTTCTTCGATGGTTTTGAGACCTTCGGCATAGTCTTGTATGCAGAAGGCCTGGATATGTGCCAGTTTGATGTATAAAGGACCTGAAACGGGTTCCTGACCCAAATCAGTGATGGCAGTTCTGAAGTCACCGGCAATCCGTTTCCACTGTTCAGATTGAGTGGCAGGGGAATTTTGCATTTTTTCAGACAGCGTCAGCAGGGACTCAACCCTTGCCAGATTGTACACGGGTTTACTGGCTGTGGGGCCCTTTTCAATCAAATACTGATAGGCTTTAAGTGCCGCATCTGAATCGCCGGCATCAGTTGACTGGCGGGCGATCTGGAGTACTTTATCCGGTAACGTTTGATTCCGGCGATCCATAGCGATGGCCTGATCAACCGCTTCCATGAATTTTTTCTCTTCGCACAGTACCCAGATCAACATTTCGTAAAATGTGGGTATTCCGGGCCATTTCTGAATGAAAGCAGATGTCTTTTCGCGGGTAAGCTGCAGCAGGGTCTGATCGACGTCATTGGCCATCGCATTCTGGATCATGGCCTGTACGGAAGGCAAATATTTTGAATCAGTGAGAATCAGGTTATAGTACTCTTCGAGCATTTCAGGGAAGCGGCGCTCGGCATAGTAAACGTTTGCCAGTTCCATCCTGAATTCGTTTGAATTGCCCAATAATTTGCGACCGAGTGAGAAAACGGTTTCAGCGTACTGGTACTTGGCAAACGAGGAATATACATTTCCCAGGTTGATGATTCCCGCAGCCGACGTGGGAAAATACGTCATGGGCTCCTGGTAACACTCATCGGCTTTCTTGCTGTCACCCGACAGCTCATATATATAACCGAGCTCAATATTCAGGTTGACATCCTTGGTCCGCCTGATCTCCTTTTTAACTGTTTTGATGGCCGTTTCGTAATCCCGGGTTTCAATCAGGCAATTGATATAATAATGGAGATAGGTTGAAACGTTATTCTCTTCGTAGATTTTTAAAAACAGGGGAGCAGCCTTGGCGTAGTCGTTTTTATTGTAATACTCCCAGGCCAGCCGGGTGGTATTATCCTGCGACAAGGCCGATTGAATACCCAGTACCAGTAGTAACCCTGTTATAAAGAGTTTCATAACCGAATACGGTCGAACCCGGTGTAGGGGTGAAGTATTTCGGGGATTAATATTTCGTTGCCATGCTGATAATTCTCGAGCAGGCCTGCCACGATTCTGGGCAAAGCCAGTGCACTGCCGTTGAGCGTATGTGCCAGTTGAATGCGTTTGTCTCCTTTTTCACGGAACCTTAACTTCAGGCGGTTAGCCTGGAACGATTCGAAGTTGGAGACTGAAGATACTTCGAGCCAGCGACCCTG
>JAQWAJ010000339.1 GCA_028707745.1 Bacteroidales bacterium
AACCGGGATTGCCACGATCAGAGCGAAAAGAACCCATTTCAGGAAATCACGGTTTAGTAAAAACATGACTTCCGATACATGGGCCCCGTTTACTCTCCGGATGCCGATCTCCTTTGTTCTGCGGCGTGACACCAGAGAAGTCAACCCGAACAGCCCCATGCAGGCAATCAGGATGGCTAGTACGGAGAAAAAGTTCACGATCTTCTGATAGGCCAGCAAAATGGTATAATTTCTCGCCAGCTGGTCATCGAGAAAGGAAATCTCGTACGGAATACCGGGAAAATCCTTTTCCCACAACCGGCGGAGGTTATTCATAAAAGTGGATATATCTGAGGTTTGATATCGTATGTTGATACAAGCGTACCCCCATCCGTCATATGACGGGTTGCACATGATGATCAGCGGCCGGATATCGGTAAAAAGCGAAGCAAAGTTGAAATCCTTAACGGTGCCAACCACCGTTAAAGGATCACTCCTGACAATGGTCTGGTTGAGCGGATCCTTCCATCCGGCCCGTTTGACCAGCTTTTCATTCACCAGGATCGAAAAGCTGTCCTGAGCCAATACATTCTTGAAATTTCTTCCCGATGTCAGTTCGACACCGAAACAATTGAGAAACTCCTCATCGGTATAGATCACGTTGAGCATGGTGACATCGGTTTCTCCCTTGATTTTGTAACCGTTCATCGTCACGCCGCTACCCACCCCCTCGCTCGACAGGGATACCCGGCTGATTTCAGGCAGTTTATGCAGCTCCTGTTTGAAAGTCAGGAGCTCGTTGTGCTTAAAATCTTCATCCGGGATGATCGATAAAATATTGCTTTTATTAAACCCCAGGTCGCTATTCATGAGATAGTTATTCTGCCGGTTGATAAACAATCCGGATATGATCAGTACCACTACTATGGTAAACTGAAAAGTGACCAGAACACTGGTGAGAACGCTGTTTCTGTTTCCGGGCAGAACGTTGTCCTTGAGTGTGTTAACCACTTTCAACCGAAAGATTCCGGTTGCAGATAACAATGTTACCATCAGGGAGAGAATCAGGATCAGAACAATCATGAATATCACCAATGGCAGACAATTACCGGATGGGGTGACTGAGGTGCTCAGGTAATTGTTCAGTGACGGGACAAACAGCACCAGCAGTAAAACTCCGAGTAGTGCCGAGATGGTCGTTACGATCAGCGTTTCGATGTATGCCTGGCTGATTAGCTGACTGCGACCGGCTCCATGGATAGATAACAGGCTTATACTCTTGATTTTGCTGCTTTTTTGCGCCACATACAGACTGATATAGTTCACCATGGCCAGCAAAAGGATGATCAGGCCGATAACGGTAACGATGAGGATACTGTTCTTGCTTCGGTTATCTGGACAGTCATACCGATCTGGTCCGGTACTGAGGTGCACATCCCTGATATTCTGAAGGTTGGCTGACAGCTTGAATCCGCTAGACTCGCCGCCCTTGTTGATCTTCTCATACAGCAGGTCGGGCAGCCGGGCTTCAATCTGATCCGGTTTCACTCCCGGTGTCAGTTTCAGGTACGACAAAAATTGCATTCCCCCGCCCCATCCCAGATAGAAATTTTCTCTATCCTGTTCCAGAAACCGGGTGGAAACCACGGCATCAAAGCGCAGATGGGTATTCATGGGCAGGTCGTCTGCCACTCCGGATACCGTTTGTAATTTCTGATTAAACACGAGTACTTTGCCCATCGGATCGGCATCTCCGAAAATCTGTCTGGCCATTTTGCGTGAGAGCACGATCTGGTTGGCACTGTTCAGGGCAGTTGCCGGATTTCCCCTGACCAGGTTAAATCCGAAGAAATCAAAGAAATTGTCATCGGCAAATCTCAGTTTATCGATCTTGTACAATCGGTTATCACTAAAGCATTTTCTTTCGATAATATCAGATATCCTGCAAAATGCATCGATTCCGGGAATACTGTTTTTGATGTCGGGAGCCTCCGGATAATAGGCAAATCCTGACACCGACTGATTGCCTTTTGAGTTCCAGGTTTCGACCACCCGGTAAAGCCGGTCGCCATCAGGATGGAAATTGTCGAATCCGGTTTCCAGCTTCAAAAACAGGAACAGGAACAGTACGGTTGCGATACCAATGGAAAACCCGGCAATATTGATCAGGGAATAGAACTTATTCCGCAGAATATTGCGCAGGGCCAGTTTGAAAAACAAGATATTCATAGCTTACCGGATTGATATTCAACAACTACAACCCCTATAACACTTACAACAATTACAACAACTAAAACAACTACAACAACTACAACAATTACAACCCTTACAACACCTCCTCCACCACCTGAGCATTTTCGGTAATGATCTGCCCGTCGAAGAGGTTGATTACGCGGTGGGCATAAGCGGCATCGCGCATCGAGTGGGTAACCATCACGATGGTGGTACCTTCGCGGTTGAGCTCGCTGAGCAGGTTCATCACATCGAGACCATTTTTCGAGTCGAGGTTACCGGTAGGCTCATCGGCGAGGATCAGCTTGGGGTTGGCAACTACGGCCCGGGCGATGGCCACGCGCTGCTGCTGACCGCCCGACAGTTGCTGCGGAAAGTGTTTGGCCCGATGGCCGATGTTCATCCGCTCGAGCACCTTGTTGACCATCTCTTTGCGGTCGCGGGTGCTGATCTTCAGATAGAGCAGCGGCAGCTCGACATTTTCGAACACGTTCAGCTCATCGATCAGGTTAAAACTCTGGAAAACAAAACCGATGTTACCCTTCCGCATACCCGTACGCTGGCTCTCTTTGAAATCAGCCACGTCAGTACCATCGAAAAAGTAACTCCCGCTGGTGGGATTATCCAGCAGACCGATAATGTTCAAGAGGGTTGATTTACCGCATCCCGAAGGGCCCATAATGGCGGCAAACTCCCCTTGTTTTACTTCAAAATTCACGGCATTCAGCGCGAGCGTCTCCACCTCCTCGGTGCGAAACAACTTGGTAAGCTTTACTGTTTTTATCATGATAAAATGCATAGGGCAAAGGGCGGAGGGCTTAGGGCTAAGGGCTAAGGGCTTAGAGCTAAGGGCTTAGAGCTAAGGGCTTAGGGCTAAGGGCTTAGAGCCTAGGGTCCGCCGGTTTGCTGGTTAATTTAATGTTCTTGAGAATGTTATTACTTTTCTGCTTAAAAGATCCAAATCTTCAATTAATTGATCCTGAATATCTTTTGATAACAGTTTCGATAAGTTATTGTGATCAGAATGTT
>JAQWAJ010000340.1 GCA_028707745.1 Bacteroidales bacterium
AAATGCTGGCTGAACGCGAAATGATGCGTAAGGCGTTCGAGAAAATGCTGCAGGAGGGGGGCTTGGGAACTGACGCCAAACAACGGGCAAATGAGGCGTTAAACATGATGAAAGAAGTTGAAAAGGATATCATTTACAACCGGTTAAATGAAAAGACTATTGAGAAGGATAACCTGATTACCACGCGTTTGCTGGAAGCTGAAAATGCTGAAAAGGAGAGGGAAAATGAAAACAGGAGAGAATCTAAAGAGTTCATGGGTACCTTTGCACCCAATAAACTGGAATTGAATAAAACGACAGAACAGAATAAAGCGCTGGAACAAATGATAAAATACAATGAATTAAAATTGAAAAGATTTTATCAGGAGAAATACCAGAATTATATTGAATCGACAAAAAAATAATTATGTCAATACATTATCTGGAAGAGGACCGGAAGGCGAGAGGCTTTAACCGGACTGCAACAAAAAATTGGTTGCATGAGGTGATCCGGCTTGAGGGAAAAAAGCCGGGCGTCATCAGCTACATTTTTTGCAGCGACGAATATCTGGTCAACATCAATATGCAATTTTTAAAGCGCGATTATTTCACAGATGTCATTTCGTTCGATTATACCGAAAACGGGATAATCAGTGGGGATATCATGATCAGTGTCGACCGCGTCAAAGAAAATGCCGCAAATTTGGGTATTCCTTATCTGGATGAACTCAAAAGGATCATGGTCCACGGATTGCTGCATTTAATTGGATATGATGACAATACAGAGGAATTGCGGGCAAATATGAGCGCCAGGGAGGATTTATACCTGGGAATGGTCGGGAAGGAAGTCAAATAATCAAAGGAAATCGAGATATGCTGAAGGAATATGACGTGATCGTGGTGGGTGCCGGGCATGCCGGCTGTGAAGCTGCGTCGGCCTCAGCAAATATGGGTTCGAAAACTTTGCTGATCACGATGGACATGAACCGGATGGCGTTTATGTCATGCAACCCGGCCATGGGGGGTATTGCCAAAGGGCAAATCGTCAGGGAGATCGATGCATTGGGCGGGCAAGCGGGTTTGGTGACCGATTCTTCGATGATTCAGTTCAGAATGCTTAACAAAAGCAAGGGCCCGGCCATGTGGAGTCCAAGGGCACAATGCGACCGGGTTCAATTTGGTATTGAATGGCGAAAGCGGATGGAAGCAATCCCTCTGTTGGATTTCTGGCAGGATACGGTGAAGGAGATTATCATCAGGGAGGGAAAAGTTACCGGGGTTGAGACAGAGCTTGGAGTAATTTTTAAGTCGGGAAGCGTGATTCTGACCAACGGTACTTTTCTGAACGGGATGATGCATGTGGGAAAGCGAAGAAAGAAGGGCGGCAGGGCATCTGAACCCGGCGTATATGGTTTATCGGAGAAGATGAATGAGTTGGGATTCAAAACCGGAAGAATGAAAACCGGCACTCCTGCGCGGCTGGATGGTCGCTCGATTGATTTCAAAAAGCTGGGGGAACAGCCTGGTGATGATTGGGTAGTTCCGTTCAGTTATCTGAATCCGGCAAGAAAAGCCATCGGTTCGATGTCATGTTATATAGCCTGGACTTCGCCTGAGTTGCATAAAATTCTGAAGACCGGTTTTGAAGATTCGCCGATGTTTGACGGGACTATTACCGGTGTGGGGCCCCGTTACTGTCCGAGTATTGAATCGAAGCTCATCACGTTTGCAGAAAAGGAAAGACATCAGTTGTTTGTGGAGCCTGAAGGCAGGGATTCAGTTGAGTATTATCTCAATGGATTTTCCTCATCGCTTCCCTGGGAGGTACAGTTGAGTGCTTTAAGGAAGATCGAGGGGTTTGAGAAAATTGAGATGTTTCGCCCGGGTTATGCTATTGAATATGACTATTTTGATCCCACGCAGCTAAAATCAACTTTAGAAACCAAGTTGGTGGAAAGATTATATTTTGCCGGACAAATAAATGGCACAACAGGCTATGAGGAGGCTGGTGCACAAGGTTTGATTGCCGGAATCAATGCCAGTTTAAAGGTCCGTGAAAAGCCGGAGTTCTCACTGAATCGGGATCAGGCCTATATCGGAGTGCTGATCGATGACCTGGTTACCAAGGGGGTTGATGAGCCCTACCGGATGTTTACTTCGAGAGCTGAATACCGGATTCTTCTCAGGCAGGATAATGCCGATGAAAGGCTCACTCAGCTTGCTTTTGATATGGGTTTAGCTAAGGAAGAGCGACTCAGGATTCTGGAGAAAAAGCAATCCGGTACCCGGCGAATGATTAGTTTTCTGGAAAAAAGTGCGGTCTCACCGGAAGAGATCAATCCCCGTCTCGAAGAGCTCGGATCTGCATCGATCAGACAAAAAACCAAGATTCGGGAGCTGATTGCCAGACCCCAGATCACCATACTGAGTCTGATTGAGACCATTGAAGAATTGAAATTATTGGTAGAGGAGTTCACCGAATGGAGATCAGAGATTATCGAAGGAACGGAGATTCTGATCAAATACAGTGGATATATTGAGCGCGAAAAATTGATTGCAGACAAGATAAAAAGGCTCGATTATCTGGTAATTCCTGATTGGATAAAGTATGAAGAGATAAAGGGTTTGACGATGGAAGCTCGACAAAAACTTTCACAGATCAAGCCTGGCACTATTGCTCAGGCCAGTAGAATTTCCGGAGTGAGCCCGGCCGATATCAGTGTATTATTGGTGATGCTCGGCAGATAGAATTTGTTCCACGTGGAACATTAAGTATATATTTCAGAGAAGAGTTTTAATTGTACGAAATATCAGTACTTTAGATTATGGAACCCCAACACATTAAAGGATGGTTTGCTGATTTTCAACGGCAAAACTTCTACTACGGAGAGATGACCATAACCGGAGACCGGATCACCGGAATACGGGAAACCGGAGAAAAACGAGTGGGCTGGCATGACAGAAAGCTTGCAGTACCAATGATTTTGCCGGGATTGGTTGATGCACACGTTCACATCGAGAGTTCCATGTTGATGCCCTCTCGTTTTGCAAAACAGGCAGTACAGTTCGGGACCGTGGCTACGGTGTCGGATCCACATGAAATTGCCAACGTGCTGGGATTGGAAGGGATTGAGCTAATGATCGGGGATGCAGAAAAGGCTTGCATCAAAATCAATTTCACTGCTCCTTCAGGGGTTCCGGCTACCTCACTGGAAACGGCAGGTGCCGAGCTGAAAGCAGAGAATCTGG
>JAQWAJ010000341.1 GCA_028707745.1 Bacteroidales bacterium
GGAATGCCTGGATAATCAGATTCATTTGCTGGTAACCCTTGATCAATAAAATCTTTTGGAAGCCAGATTCGTAATCCTCCACCCGGATAATGCCGGGGAAATCCTTTCAGCCACCGCTTTGATCAGCAGCCTGAAAAATCAGATAGAGGAGGCTTACGCTTATTCGATAGTCAAAGAATCTCATCGGTGGTTGCTGGAGCAAAATCCCAATCTCGATGAGATTTTTGTTTATCAGGATAATCCTAAGGAATTGATTCATCAAATCCGGGATCTGTTACCTGATTATCTGATCGATCTGGATGGAACCCGTGCTGTCAGGCGGTTTAAACACCGTGCTAAGGTGCTGGATTTTACCATCAACCGAAAAAACATCGGAGATGAATGGATGCTTCGGGCATTCCGTACCTGTGACCTGTTTGATATTCAGGATGACGAAAGGGGCATGGAATATGTGAAAACAGCTGTTTATCAGGATCTTTTGCCTCATGCTTTTCTGGATGGCTATATCGTGCTGTCGCTGAATTATTCAAAACCGGAACGCCCGGTTACGGATGATCGGATCATTCAGTTGGCGGCCATGACGGAGAAACCTATCGTGGTAACCGGAGATGCTGGCGACCGGTCGCTGGCTGACCGGATCGGGAAATCCACCGGCTGCGCAGTGTTTCCAACTTGCGGAGATCTCTCGTTGCCTGAGATGGCTTCCATTTTCGGGCATGCCAAAGGGGCTATTCTTTTTGATCCGTTTTGGGTAAAACTGGCCGAAGCTCAGGGCGTCAGAAGAATTGTACTCAATAAAATCATGGAAATTGCAGAGCTGACGGATACCGCCATGCTGGCCCGTTCTTTATTCCAATCAGATCATGAGCGGATTACCCATTGACCGGAACAGCATCGAGGTAATGGCCCCGGCAGGGTCGTTTGAAGCTCTTCGGGCCGCTATTTCAGGAGGAGCAGACGCCATCTATTTCGGCGTTGAACACCTCAATATGAGGTCGGGATCGGCCCGGAATTTCCGTACCTCCGACCTTCCCCAGATCGCCCGTTATTGTCGCTTCTGTAAGGTAAAATCTTACCTGGCCCTGAATACAATCATTTATGACCGGGAGATCGAGCTTTCGCATCAATTGATCGACGCAGCTGTCGAAGCGGGAATTTCTGCCATTATCGCCTCCGACCAGTCGGTGATCGAATATGCCCGGGAAAAGGGTATGGCCCTCCATCTGTCGACACAGCTGAATATCTCGAATTTCGAGACGGTCCGGTTTTATGCAAAGTATGCCGATGTGATGGTTCTGGCCAGGGAGCTTACGCTTGATCAAATCAGCGGGATAGCCAGGCAGATCGGTGCCAGCGGGCTCAAGGGCCCTTCCGGCAAACTCATCCGGCTCGAACTGTTTGTACACGGCGCCCTTTGCATGGCAGTATCAGGAAAATGCTACCTGAGCCTTCATCAGTATAACCATTCAGCCAACCGTGGCGGCTGTTATCAGGCATGCCGGAGGGCATATCGTGTTGAAGATACCGACTCAGGCGACCAGCTGGAAATCGACAATGAGTATATCATGTCGCCCAAGGACCTGTCAACCATCCATTTTCTCGATCGTATTATCGCATCCGGCATATCAGTATTGAAAATCGAAGGCAGGGCCCGGCCGGCCGAATATGTGAAAACGGTTGCTTCCTGCTACCGTGAAGCTGTTGACAGCATCATCGACGGAACTTACGGGCCGGAAAAAATCGAACACTGGAAAGAGCAACTGACGATGGTATTTAACCGGGGATTCTGGGATGGCTATTACCTTGGACAGCGATTGGGCGAGTGGAGCCAGGTGTACGGATCGGCAGCCACGAAAAGGAAAATTCTGATCGGCGTGGCGACCAACTATTTTTCACGCCTGGGGGTTGGCGAGTTTGATATCAAATCAGACGAACTATCTGTCGGTGACGAGGTTCTGATTATCGGACCGACAACCGGTCTCATCCAACTGACAGTTAAGGAGATTCATAATAACGGAGGTGCAGTGCCTGCCGCCAACAAAGGCGAACGGATAGCATTTGCCACCGGACGGAAAATCAGACGCGGCGATAAACTATACAAATGGGTCGATCAGCCTTAACCTGTTTTGCGGCTCTTTGTATTACATCCGGATTTTTTCGAGGTACCCGGTAATCCCGATAAGTCATCTCCTTGATCGGGATGGGTTGAAAACCATTGAGTATTTCAGAAATTTCAGGGTACTTTCAGTTAATCATTGCGTAACAATGATTTCTCATAATGTTAATAATCGAGGCAGGAAAAATGTCATGCAGTTCAAACTTAATATATATTTTAGGCCGGATTTGGGAGAATTCGTTTATTTGGGTTGAGGAGAATTATTTCAAAGTTAAATATTAGTCAATCAATTAATTATAACCTAAACTCTTCGTTTATGAGAAATTTGTCCAAGTTTTTAGTGTTGATTGTTCTGGGAGTATTTACTGCTTTCTGCGGTTATTCCCAGACTACCACATCCGGTATCAACGGTAAGGTTACCGGTCCGGATGGTGCACCGCTACCTGGTGCAACGGTTATCGCAACACACATCCCAACCGGGTCTCTCTTTGGCGCCACCACAGATGAGCAGGGCTTTTACCGTTTACCGAACATGGATGTTGGAGGCCCTTACACGTTGAAAGTAACCTTTATCGGGTTTGAATCATGGACCAAAGGGAACATTTATCTGACTTTGGGTCAGACGGCAAAAGTTGAGGCTAAGCTTTCAACCAATGCAGTCAGCCTCGGTGAAGTTGCTGTAGTCGGAACACGTACCAACACTAATGTTTTCGATGGTAACCGTACAGGGGCGCAAACGATCATTCCACTGGAAAGGATTGAGATGATGCCGACTGTAGGCCGCGACCTGACCGACTTTACCCGCCTGACTCCTCAGGCATCGGTTGATGACAACGGTGCCATCAATATTGCCGGTATTAACAACCGCTACAATTCGCTGATGATCGACGGCGGTGCACAGAATGATGTTTTCGGTTTGTCAGCCTCTGGCGTAAACGGTGGTCAGACCGGTGGTTCACCGATTTCCATGGATGCCATCGAACAGTTCCAGGTATCTCTGGCTCCTTATGATGTTCGCAGCAGTGGTTTCGCCGGAGCTGCCATGAACGCTGTTACCCGCAGGGGTACCAACAAATTCTCCGGTTCGGTTTACACTTTCTTCCGT
>JAQWAJ010000342.1 GCA_028707745.1 Bacteroidales bacterium
TATGTGGGTCAGGGTCAGGATCATCCGCTACTCTTCAGAAAAGCGTTGCTCGTCAGAAATCAGGAGGTCCATTGGATCCGTCCCGATCTGGAACTTCATCCGGGAGATTCAAGAGAGTGCCTGGCCCGTATCCGGTATCGTCAGGAGTTGAAGAAGGCACGGGTTATCCGGGAGGCTGAAGGAATCTATCTTTTGTTCGATGAGCCTCAGCGAGCCGTGGTACCCGGCCAGTTTGCCGTTTGGCATTATGGCGATGAGTTGATCGGCAGCGGTCCGATCAGCGATTGATCACCGGATTTTTTCTGATTTTTTTGGCTTTTTTGCGCCCAGAAATCCATACCAGGCCGCCAGCAGCAGCGGAACCACCACAATAATCAGTGAAGTTTTCACGCTGAAATTATCAGCAACCAGTCCGAACAGGAGCGGTATAAAGAATCCGCCAGAGATCGCCATGATCAGGAAAGAGGAGGCTTCGTTGGTATAACGCCCTAACCCCTCAATAGCGAGTGAGTATATGGTGGCGAACATGATTGATATAAAAAACCCGGTACTGACAATGGTATAGATTGCGGCATAGCCGGTTGTAAGCATCGAAACGATGATCATCAGGGCTGCCAGTGCTGCAAACCACCCAACAAGTCTGCCCGGATTCACCCTGAGCAGCATCCCGGCGCCCAAAAGACGGCCTAGCATCAGTCCAAGAAACATCAGTCCCGAAATATCCACGGCGCGTGCTTTGGTGAGTGTTGTTACCTCCCCCATAAAATAGGGAGTCATCAGTTGATAGAGGATAGCTTCGGCGCCCATATAGAGCAGCAGCACCACAAATCCCCGGCGGAAATTTCTGAAATCCCAGGCGCTGCGCTGATTGCCGGTATTGAGCCCCTCAGCCTCCCCGTGATTACAATCATCAGTAGGATTTGCAGGCATATTGGCCACTTTTACCAGTAAGGCCATCGAGATAAATAGAACACCGAGGATCAGGTAAAACCATACGATGCCTTTAAATGGATCGTTGGCAAACAATTTCAGGATAAAACCACCCCCGATGTAGGCCGTCAGAAAGGCTCCGACTGCCCCCATGGCCTGTGAAAAATTGATTCTGCTGGCAGCGCTTGCCGGGGAACCCAGCGCCCTGACATAAGGGTTGCATGAAATTTGCAGAAAAGTAACCCCCGAAAAAACGAGAAACGTCCCCACCAGAAATAAAGGATATGACAGGATCAGCGCTGCGGGAATGAAAATCAGCATACCGATCCCGGTAATTCCCGAACCTAAAATAATAGCATTCACCGTTTTAATCCTGGATATGATCAGTTTAGCCGGATATGACATGGCAAAAAAGGCAAAGAAAGAGATGGAGGTCAGGAGCGACATCCTGAAATTATTCAGATCAAAAGTCTCTCTGAACAAGCCGATCAACACATTGTTCAAGTTCCAGATGAACCCCCACAGAAAGAATTGAAAGTTGACCAGAATCAGCGGATAAATGTTCTGTTTGACACTCGGGCGAGTAGTTTCAGCTAGTTTCATTTTCAGTATTTTTCATCGGTTTAGGCTAACCCTAAAATTAGCCTTTCAGATCAGAGAAAAAAATAACTTTGTGTAAATTACGGCTGAAATCTGATTCATGCTCGAACCTGTCCTATACATCGGAATCGCTCAATCTATTTTTGGCGGTTTTGTCATCGCAACCCGGCGACCACAAATTCTGGCCGACAGGTATCTGGCAACCTGGTTGTTTATCATTGCCATCGAGATGATTCTGGCTTTGCTTCAGATCACCTGGCTCGATCATCTGCCGTACGAATTGCCATTCCTGGTGATTCCGCTGGTTTACGGGCCACTGTTGTATCTTTATGTCAGGACGCTGATTTCCGACGATCCCAAATGGATCTGGGCCGACATGGTTCATTTTGTTCCGTTCATTCTCTTTCTGGGATTAGCATTTTTATTCAAAAAAGGTCCTGCTGATGCCAGTTCTTTGCCGGTTTGGGCACATCCGTCACGCATAGCCAGGATGATTTACGAATTTGTCGTTTTTGCATCCTTTAGCACCTATAGCATAATCGTTTATGTTCTTCTGACCCGTCATAGAAAGGCGATCCGAGAAGAATTCTCATTCCGGTCGAGCAAGATCACCCTCACCTGGCTTCTGTTTGTTTCGATCACAGTTTATGCATCTTACCTGCTCACCTTCTTTTCAGCCGGAATTCAGATGCTGGTGATCAGGTTGCCTTTTGATCCCAAAATATTCACTTTTACAGGCTTAACACTGTTTTCATTTGCCTTCAGCTTTTATGGTCACAAGCAAGCCGGGATTTTCTCAAATCAGGCCAATGTTCAAACGTCCGATGACGAATCTGCACATCCGGGCAAATATGCAAAATCAAATTTAAGAAGTGAGGATCTTAAAAAATTCGTCAATCTGATTGATAACCTGATGGATCAGAAACGGCTCTATCTGAACCCTGAACTATCGCTGGCGCAGGTTTCTGACGAGCTCAAAATACCCAAGCACCATATTACCCAGGCATTGAACACCGAACTGGGCAAGAATTTCTATGCCTATATCAACGAACTCCGGGTAAAGAAATTCATGCACATGGTGGTCGATCCCGCCAATAAAGACTACACTTTTCTGGCAATTGCCTTTGAGTGCGGGTTCAATTCGAAGTCGACATTTAATGCCGTGTTCAAACGGATCACCAGTTTTACCCCCTCAGAATACTTACATTCATTAGGCAGACTTGATTGATTCACTAATCATTGCAGGTACAGTCCACTTAATCGGTACGTCCTGATTTGCTAGCCCGCGTTAGCGGGGCGATTTGCCCTTTCAGGTTTTATAATTTCGATGCAAAATCATGGGGCATGAAGAAATTTCTTTCCTTGCTGGTCGTGGTGTTATCCTGTTTTAATCTGCCGGCACAAGAATCACCGGGCTCTTCCCTATCCATCACCGGATACACCCGCGCCACCGGATTTATCGGGATTTATGATCACCGCGATCCAACGCTTAAAAGTCTTTATAATGAGACATCTCTCAAACTAAAAGCAAAAACCGGTCGATGGGGTCAGGCCTATACCGATATCCGGTTCAGGGCCGGCACTGAATATGGAACCGATTTTTCGGTAGTGGATATTCACGAGGCCTATCTGGATCTTTTCTTTGGCAAGCTTGATTTTCGTATTGGCAAACAG
>JAQWAJ010000012.1 GCA_028707745.1 Bacteroidales bacterium
ATGAAAAGAGCGATCAGTAAAACAGCCGCGATCGAAGAAACTGCACGGACTATTTTAGCTGTTTTCTGCCGGATGGTAGAGGGAGCGGTGGCCCCGGCCAAAGTTGCAGCTGAGATGGAAAAATCCGGAAAATCTGGAATAGCAGAATTAAACCCGATAAACAACGTTCGGGTGGCGAGAACTTCCTGCCGCAATTTCCGGCATGATGAGCAACTTCCCAAATGTTGCGACAAAACAAGCTGATCTTGTGGATCTATCTCATCATCTGTTAAATAGATCAGCTTTCCAACCTCTTTGCAGTTTGTGTGTTTTTTCATCTCACTGGGTACCCGTTTTTTTTCAGATAGACGGCGAGCTTTTGCCGCGCCTGATAAAGATTCGATTTGATACTGGATTCGCTCAATCCGGTCTGCTCCTGCACCTCCTTAATGGAAAGATCTTCTGCATCACGCATCATAAAAACCAGCTGCTGGGTTTCAGGAAGGGTAAACATCCAACTTCTGATTAACCGGTGCAGTTCCGATTCTTCGAGCAAAACCCCCGGATGGTTATGGTCAACTTCGGTGATCTGATGGATGGATGCCAATTGCTGTCTTTTCCGCTTTCTCAGCCAGTCAATAGAGAGGTTCCGCAAAATCGAGAAGAACCAGCTTTGAAAAGTTGCCTGGCCCGAATAACGGTCCAGGTTGGTCCAAACCCGGATATAACCCTCCTGCACAATATCCCGCGATTCTTCAGCATCCCCGGTCATCCGGTACACTGAACCGTACGCAAACCGCTGAGTAGCTGCGATCAGTTGCGCAAAAGCAACCTGGTTATTTTGCTGTGCCTGTATCACGAGTTTATTGATTTTTACCTGGTCCATCCAAATCACTTTCAACTAATAATACGCAAAGTACATACAAAGGTCTAATCATCTGGGCCGAAAAGCCGGTTTAAGATGTTTTTTCGCCATTTTTGCACCTCGTTTGCAGAGTGCATTTATGCCCGGAGAAAACAGACAGCTTATCTATGTGATCGTGCACGATTTGCTCATCGGCGTGAAATTCGAAGCCCGTATAGCCGAATTGCTGCCCGATGGTTCCTTCGCCATGAATCATATCAGGCTCGACCCTTTCAACTATCGGAATTTCGATGTTTTGATCAATGAACACGACAAGGTGCTGCTGAAAGCTTTGCGTGAGCTCACCTATGATAAGCTGGTTGCGAATTTCTCGAAAAACAAGTCCGATCTTCCGGATCTGCTGCATGTTAAAGGAGATGAGTTCTTCAGAACTTTATTCCGCCCCTATATTGAAAGAAGACTGGCATTCCTGATCGGATATTGCTATGACCACAGAATAGCTATTTACCAGCTGAACAGCAACGGCGTTATTTCCGATGAACCATACCGGTTTGCGGCGCACCCGGCACGGATCAGCTATCATTTTCAGTGGACCCCTCAGACACTCACCTATGCCATCAGGGTTTCTACCGGCACAACTCAGGTGGTACTGCACAGCCCGTCGCTGATATTGCTGACCGACCAGCCGGCCTGGTTTGCCTATAAAGGAGGCCTCTATACAATGGAAGGGGTCAACGGTAACAAGATCAAGCCTTTTCAAACCAAAAGCAGTCTGGTCATTCCCCAGAAAACGGAAAAGAAATATTTCGCGAGTTTCATCCGTAATCTCCTTCGGCAGACTGATATCAGTCACTCCGGATTTACGGTTAATGAACTCAGCATGAATCCGGTAGCTGTTGCGACCTTATGCGTTGACTGGCAGAATGATCCGGTTTTAATCGTCAGGTTCAGATATGGAGATCATGAGATTCCGCTGGATCATCCTGATCTGAGATTGGTCGATATGGATGAACGGTTCCATCCCCCTTCCTACACGGTAATTCGAAGGAAAATTGAGGAGGAGGCATCGGTTCGTCAGCTATTTATCTCACTCGGATTAAAAGAAAAAGGAGGCAGCGGATTTTCTCTGGGATCATCAGAATCCGGAACAACAGATCCGATGGCACGCCTGATCGAAATTGCCAGGACAAATTATCAGGTTCTGGAAGAAAGGGGGATAACCATCCTTCAGGAACCGGGAAATAAATACCTGCTGGCACCACCGGTCATTCTAACCAGCATGGAAGTCGACCGCGACTGGTTTGATCTGGAAATAGAAATCGCGGTGGGTAATCAGAAGATTCCTTTTAAATTACTGAAAGATTGCATTCTGGGAGGGGTCCGTGAATATTTGACTCCAGAAGGATCTGTGTTCCTGATTCCCGAAGAGTGGTTCAGCCGGTTCAGGGGAATCTTTATTTTTGGTAAATCCAGTGGCAATAAGATAAAGGTCAATAAATTACATCTGGGCAGCCTGGGATTAGCCATAGAATCCGAGTCCATGCAAGGTGAAGGTTCACCTCAGGAAATCATCCGCAGGATATTCAATAGCAGAGAGGTGCTCAGTGGGAGTGCTTCGGTTGCGCTGCGTCCCTACCAGGAAATCGGAGTTAACTGGCTGCTGGGCCTGGGCAGGGAAGGTTTCGGAGGTTGCCTGGCCGATGATATGGGACTTGGTAAAACCATTCAGGTGCTGGCCATGCTCGACCATCTTCGCCTGACCGGAGGAGATTCGCAAAGTACTTCTCTGGTGGTGATGCCCGTGAGTTTGCTCCATAACTGGGAGAATGAGATCCGGAAATTCACACCCGTCCAGAAGTTTTACAGATATGCCGGATCGCAGCGAAATTCCGACCCCCGATGGTTGTGCCGCTTTAACCTGATTCTGACTACCTACGGAACGCTCCGGAAAGATATCGGGCTGTTGGAAACAATTGAGTTTTCCTATCTGATTCTCGATGAGAGCCAGTACGCCAAGAATTCAGGGTCTCTGACTTTTCAGGCTATATCGCGCCTGAAAGCGAAACATCGCCTGGCTATGACCGGAACACCCGTAGAAAATTCGCTCGACGATTTATGGTCGCAGATGGCTATGGTTAACCAGGGATTGCTGGGCTCCAGAAAATGGTTCCATGAGCGGTTTGTCCGGTCGAAGGATCATGTGATACCCGATGATGCATCTGTTCTGCTCCGCGAGATCATTAAACCGTTCATTCTCAGGCGAACCAAAGAGTCGGTGGCACCCGAGCTGCCTCAGCTGACCCAGGAAATCCGATACTGTGAGCCCACCCGGGAGCAGTGGTCGGCATACGAATCGCGTAAATCGGAAATCAGGAATCTGCTGATCAACCGGTTCCGTGAGCCGGTCGACGGGACCACCCGTATGCTGATTTTACAAAGCCTGATGAAATTACGGCTCATGGCCAATCATCCCGTAATGGCCGATCCCGGATATACCGGTGACTCCGGCAAGATGAAGGAGATGTGCAAAGTGATCGGCGAGGTAGTGAGCGAAGACCATAAAGTACTCGTGTTCTCTCAGTTTGTGAAGCATCTGAAACTAATTGCTGCATCATTGGATGTTGCCGGCACCCCATATCTGATGCTGACCGGACAGGATCCGGAAAAAAAACGGGAGCAAATGATCCGTCGTTTCCAAAAAGAAGAGGGATTACCGGTGTTTCTGGTCAGTTTAAAAGCCGGTGGAGTGGGGCTCAACCTCACCCGGGCGGATTATGTTTTCATTGCCGATCCCTGGTGGAACCCGGCAGTCGAACATCAGGCAATCAGCCGTGCACATCGCATCGGACAGGAAAACCACGTATTTGCTTACCGTTTTATTACTTCCGGCACCGTCGAGGAAAAGATTCTGCAAATGCAGGAAAGAAAACAGAATCTGGCCGATATTTTTGTCAATCAAAATGCTTTAAATCTGATCGATCCACAGGAAATCCTGGAATTGCTCCTGTAAAGACAAAGCAATTACCTGGTCATGAACAGATAGCCCCTCCCCTTAATGGTCTGTATCTCAATATTGTGATCGCCGGAAAGATAGGTGCGGAGTTTGCGGATGTACACATCGAGATTGCGTGAGTTGAAGAATGAGTCATCTCCCCATACCGATAACAGCAGTTCCCTGCGATCGGTCACCCGGTTCCGGTTTGAACACAGCATTTTGAGGATCTGCATGTCGCGCTGCGAAAGCCTTTGGATACCCGAAGGTGAATGAAGTTCATACCGTTCAGGATAAAATGAATATTTCCCCAGCTGGATCTCATGGCAATTGGTGTCGGGCTGCCGATTGTTACCGTTGGTTAGATTCCACTGATTTTTTATTCTGATAATCAGCTCTTCAATGCTAAAAGGCTTCCGGATATAATCGGTTCCCCCGGATTCAAATCCTTTTACCAGATCGGCTGTCTCCACCTTGGCAGTCAGAAAAATGATGGGCAGGTTCTGGTAAAGTCCGCGTATTTGCCGGCAGAGCGAATATCCATCGATGTTGGGCAACATGATGTCAATCACACAGATATCCGGAGCGAAGGCCGTGAAATGGTTCATTACCCGGGCTCCGTCAGTTTCCCAGATGACATCAAAGCCCTGGTCCTCCAGTGTCTCCTTGACAATCTTGCCAAGGAACAGTTCATCTTCGATATAAAGGATCCGGGTATTCATGTGGTTTGCGGGAACCTCAACGTGAATGAACAACCACCGACATCCAGGTTCTTCACAGATATCGAGCCATGATGCTGCTCCATGACGAGCGCCGCAAAGCTCAGGCCCAATCCGTAACCTTTGATATTATGCGTATCGCCGGCGGGAACCCTGAAAAACTTGTCGAATACCCGGCTGAGATATTCTTTGGGAATACCGGGACCGTTATCGCTGACTTCAATACAGATTGACCCGAATTCCTGCCGGAGCTGAATACGGATTTCCGGTTTTTCACCGCCAAACTTCAAACTGTTGTCGATCAGATTGATCAGAACACCCTGAAAATGAACCGGATCAACCATGATGGGTCCGTTGATCCCGGTGGGCTCATAAAGAATGGTGGCATTTCGCGCGGTTAACCGGGGTTGAAGCGCCAGCAAAACGTAGTTAATCAGTTCATAAATATCTGAAAGCTGTGACTGAATAACCTGTTTATGTTCGCCGATGAGCGACTGGTCGAGAACTTTACTGATCAGCTGATCGAGCCGGTTAAGCTCCTGCGTGGCCATATCCAGATACTCCTGCGTGATGGCAGGATTACTCACCTTGTCGAAGGTTTTCAATGCCTCCAGAGCTACCTTGACGGTTGAAACAGGTGTGCGCAGCTCATGAGTGATGTTGCTCACAAAATCATTCCGCAAACTATTCAGAATCAACTGTCTTTTCAGACTCCTGTTGGTAAAGAAGAAAGCCGAACAGGTTAGCAGAAGCAGGATCAGTCCGAATAGTATTTGTGTCCCCATCTGCCGGATGAGATAAGGAAATTCATGTTTGATCTGTACTCCGGGCAGGCGGTCAGGGAGATTCGTCGTGAAGTGCATGGCCGGCTTGCGTTGTTGCCTGACCGTTGACCGCAGGGTTGTGATATTGGGTGAATGCAGGGTATTGATATTGGGCGACCGCAGGATCGCCCGCACGGAAGTGCTGGTGTCAGCCGGGAGCCAGGTGGCCGTGATGCCGTAGTTTTTCAGAGCGATCTTATTGTAATAGAGCTTCTTGAACAGCACGGTGTCAATTTTCCCGGGAAGAAAATCGGAGTAGGATTCGCTGGTTTTCGAAGAATCCCCGGTATGATTGATGAACAGCTTGACACTCCGGATCAGCATGTCTTCTTTATGATTATCGAATGATATGGAAGTCAACCCTTTCCTCATTTTTTTTTGAGGAATTGAATCCGGCAAAGCAATGGCAACTACCGTTGCTTCATTGCAAAGCCGATTCCCGGTGGATGTCATGGTAAAGGTGAGGGTGTCTTTCAATGCAGGTTCAACCACCCGGCTAAATAGCAGTGTGTCAATTACCTGATCGCGTGTTTCATCATAAATCCTTGAAAGTTCATTGCTGAGAAGCTCCTTTTGATCGTCATACTGTCCCTTTAGCCAATAGGCGACAAACCCGGTCAGCATCAGCTGGCTGACGATCATCAGAACAGGTATCCACCGTATTTTTTTAAAAGCCACCATAATATTATAGCGATACAAATATAGGAGTGACAAGCCAAATCAATGGCTGATATTAACCTTTATTAACCTTGTTTTAGAAGAGGTTAACCTGATCATAGTTCCTGACCATCTATTTTTGATAAAAAATCTAATCCATGAAAACAGTATTATTTGTCAGCATCAGTTTAATGGCTTTCGTTACCCTGAATGCTCAGAGCGACCCGGGAAAAACAATCCGCAGTGGTAAAGTGATCTATGAAGAGGTAATAAAGCTCGATATTCATCTTGATGGCGATGCTGCTCAGTTTGCTGCCTCGTTGCCCAAAGAACGTAAAAGCGCTAAAACTCTTTTGTTTAATGAAAGTGCTTCATTGTACACTAACCAGAAATCAGAGGCACCGGCAGCCGATGAGGTGGCCGGAGAGGGTGGAGCCGCTGTAATGATCCGGATGGATGAGCCGGATAATAAAATGTATACCGATTTTACTTCAAAAAAACAGTTTGAACAAAAAGAGTTTATGACTCGTATGTTTTTGATAGAAAAGGAATTGGGTATTTCGGACTGGAAGTTTACCGGTAATGAAAGAAACATCCTGGGTTACGCCTGCCAGGAAGCAACCCGGGCCATTAACGATAGTACCCAGGTGGTCGCTTGGTATACTCCTGCAGTCCCGATTGCTTCGGGTCCAGGTGAATATCTCAATCTGCCTGGCTTGGTTCTGGCCGTTGATCTGGATAATGGAAAACGAACGATTATGGCGACATCCATTGAGCCCATGGAGATCGGTGCAAAGCAGCTGGCCAAACCGAAAGAGGGTAAGAAAGTGACCGAAGCCGAATACAAATCAATAGTCGATGAAAAGATGAAGGAGATGGGCGTTCAGGGTTCCGGTAACGGGGTGCACATGATGATCAGGATAGAACGATAGCTCGCCCGTACGAATGGTATTTGATGAAAATTAAAAAACTATGAAACGATTTCTGATCCTGATTGTAATCTTTACGTCACTGGCCATCTCAGGCTATTCCCAATCACAAAACCTGACCGGCAATGTAATGGCTGAGCCGGATATTCCGCTGGTTTCAGCTACCGTGGTGTTGCTGAATCCCATTGATTCCACACTGGAGTTTTTTGGGATCAGTAACGATAAGGGCCATTTTGAGGTAAAAAGCGTCAGAAACGGTAATTACCTGATGCAGGTGGCCTATCTGGGCTATCAGTCATATTATAAAAACGTTTCCATCCCTTATGGAACCAGTAATGATTATGGAATAGTGGTTCTTAAACAGAAACCGGTCGATATTAAGGAAGTCGAAGTTGTCGGCGAGTATGTTCCGCTTATGATCCGGCACGACACCATCGAATTCAACGCACGGGCATTCAAAACCAAGTCTGACGCCAATGTGGAGGAGCTGCTGAAAAAACTGCCGGGCATCGAGGTTGACCGGGCCGGCAATATCAAAGCGTTAGGTAAAGATGTGAGAAAGGTTTTAGTCGACGGAAAAGAATTCTTCGGTAACGACCCCAAGGTGGCAACCAAGAACCTTCCGGCAGATGCGATCGACAAGGTGCAGTTGTATGATAAACGATCCGATGAATCTGAGTTTACCGGTATTGATGACGGTACCCGCGATAAAACCGTGAATCTGGTTCTGAAAGAGGATAAAAAGAAGGGCATTCTGGGAGACGTAACCGGCGGGGTAGGTACCGGCAATCACTATATGGGAAGCGGCAAAGCTTATCGTTTTACAGATAAAATGCAGGCTGCGGCTCTGGGTATGGTGAACAATATCAATCAGTCAGGATTCTCGTTCGGCGATTATATGAGTTTCAACGGGGGGCTGAGCAACATGTCGGGCGGAGCGATTATGATCGGTTCCAATGACGGCTTCCCAATCAATTTCGGACAACCCGAAAACGGATTGGCCTCATCAGGGGCGGGTGGCGCAAATATCTCCTATTCCTGGGCCAAAGACCGCAGGGTATTTGCCAGCTATATTTTCAGCGGATCCGACCGATCGCTGACCGAGAATACCTCCACCCGAAACTATACCACCGATAAATCATTTCTCGAAGATTTGTCGGCCAACCAAATCCAGCGCGATACCTCGCACCGAATCAATTTCGGCGTCAGAAACCGGATCGATTCCACCCAAACAATCATTGTAAATGGTAACCTGGGCTACGCAGCCTCATTTTCACCGCAGAATTCCGTGACCAATACCAGCAAAAACGGAATCCCGGTGTACAATCTAACAAGGGTTAGTACGGGTGATTTCCATACACTGTCGGGATCAGCCAACGGATCTTATCTGAAAAAATTCAATTCCAATAAATCGGTTTTCAAAATCTCGGGTGATGGCAATTATTCGGGTAGCCTGGCCAAGTCACGGTACCGGAATACTATGGAGTATATGCTACCAGCCAGTACTCAGGTGGTCAGCCAGTTCCAGGATGTATCACGGGATAACCTGTCACTTTTGGGGACTATTTCCCTCACCCAGCATCTGTTCGGGCCCTATTATATCGAACCGTCTTTGAAAGTGGGATCAGCCAATGAACATTACGACCGAACCCAGGGATTGCCATTGGATGACGGCCAGATAGTCGATTCCTTGTTTAGTCCCGATTTCAGAAAAAAATATAACTGGTTTCGCCCGGAGATCAGTATCACCCGTAACAATGATAAAGCCCCGTTCACGGCTTCAGTCGGAATGGAGATTGGCAGCGTTGAAACCACTCTTTGGGAGGAATCCCCGGTACAATCGAAGCATGCCTGGTTTACCCCCAGATTACAGTGGGAATATGAATACAAAACCGGCCGCCGGCTGATGTTGAACTACAGGTCTTCAGTCAATACCCCGTCAACCAGTCAGTTGCTACCGATAGCGGAAAACAGCAACCCTATGGCGGTATCGTATGGTAACCGCCAGCTTAAGCCTGAATATTCCAACGACCTGTCGTTTAACTGGCTCATATTCGATCAGTTCAGCTTTACGTCGTTAATGAGCGGTATCGATGCCGGGTACACCCTGAACAAAATCAACTGGTCGAGAACGATCGATCCTCAGCTGAAACAAACGATGACCCTGGTGAATGTGAAGGATGATTATCAGGCAAGTGCCCGGATTGATTTTTCTACACCGATCCGTAAGCTTGGAATCAAGGTAAATCTCAACCTGCGCGAACGGTATAACCGCGGAATCAGTCTCGTCAATGCGGCCGAGAATATCAATACCAATTATTCACACAAGGCGTCGCTGACGATTGAAAACCGTAAAAAAGAAAAATGGGATGTGATGGCCGGAGGATCTGTACAGATGACCGATGCCAGATATTCCATCCAGAGCTCCTTAAATAACCAATACACCGAAATGGCCCTTTTCTCGGAACTGCGTTACACACCGAATGATCAATGGAACTTCGGATTTAAAGCCGATGTGTCAAAATACACGGCACAAAGTTTCGACAAGCCAATAACTGTTCCGCTGTTAAGCGCCGAGATCAGCTATTATTTTCTCAAGGCCAAGAGGGGAGTGCTCACTTTGCAGGGCGTCGATCTGCTCGACAGGAATACCGGGATACAACGGGTAAGTGAACTGAACTATCTGCAGGAAAGGCAGACCAATATGCTGGGCAGGTATTTGCTGCTAACCTTCAAATACCGGCTGAACAAGCTCGGTGGAAACGGGCATTCACTCGATATTAAGGTCAACTCCAGATAGGGCAAAAAGGGAGACCGGAGACCGGAAACCGGAGACGGGACGTTCACTGATTTCCCCGACTTTCGTCGGGGTGACAATGCTTCGAGGGGAATCAGAATTTCACTACCACCGGCAGATGATCCGAGAAGTAGAACCCGTTGGCGTTGTCTTCCCTGACAATATATCTCTTTACCGGTCTCATGTTCCTGATATACACATAGTCGATGCGGTCACCGGGTTTTTGTTTGACATCGAAGCCGGTGAAGGTATATTCCGGACCCACTGGTTTTTCCTGTGATACGGCGCGTGAATCGGAGAATCCGCTGGTAGTGAATACCTGATAAGGAGTTTCGGATGGCGGAGTATTGAAGTCACCGGTAATGATTACGGGATGCTTGCCGGCCAGCGAATCGGCAGCATGAATGATCAGTTTGGAGCTTTCAAGCCTGGCCGTTTTTCCGATGTGATCGAAATGGGTATTAAACACAAACAGGGTGTCTTTTGAAACCTTATCAATCAAAACGATCCAGCTGACCATCCTCGGACAAACGGCATCCCATCCCAGAACCCCCGGTTTATCCGGAGTTTCGGAGAGCCAGAAATTGTCACCTTTGACAAAGACGAACCGCTCTGTTTTGTAAAAAAGGGGAACATACTCTCCCTTTTCCTTGCCATCCTCACGGCCGGCACCAAATCCGGCATATCCCGGCATGGCTTCTAAAACATCGTCATACTGATTTTTGAAAACTTCCTGCATGCCAAATATCTGAGGGTTAATTTCCTTCAACAACTTAAATGCATTGGCCTTACGGTATGGCCATGAATTGTGTTCGTCACCCTTATTATTGTTTCTGATATTCCAGGTTACCACAGTCAGGCCCGGATCTCTGTTTGGTTTTGGCTGCGCAAAGGATCCGGTCACTGAAAGAAGTATCACAGACAGAAGGAGAATTGACTTTTTCATGAGATAAATATTAATCTGCAAAATAATAAAATCCAGCGTTATGCGAAAAGCCATGAGAAAAAGAGTACCTTTGCGGCCGAATTAAAAAATTGGTTTTCAGGCATTTTGCCTTGAAACTGCAAGGAGAAATTATTAGATGAGTTCATTTGAAGAGTTCGGTTTGCGCAAAGAAATCCTCAGCGCTATCACCGAAATGGGTTTTGAAGAACCCACCCCGATACAGGCAGAAACGATTCCTTACCTGTTGATCCCAAATGCCGATATGATTGGTCTGGCTCAGACAGGTACCGGCAAAACCGCCGGATTCGGATTACCGATTCTGCAGCAAATTGATTTCGGACAGAAAACCATTCAGGCATTGGTGTTATGTCCTACCCGTGAGCTATGCATGCAGATTACCAAGGATATGCAGCGGTTTTCGAAATATATGCCTGAGTTTAAAATCGTTGCCGTTTACGGTGGCGCCAGTATCCAACCCCAGATCCAGGCCCTGAAATCGGGCGTCCACATGGTAGTGGCTACTCCAGGACGGGCTATCGACCTGCTGAACCGGAAATTACTGAAGGTGCAGCATGTAAAATGGCTGGTTCTGGATGAGGCCGATGAAATGCTTTCGATGGGTTTCAAAGATGATCTCGATACCCTTTTGGCAGAAACTCCTCCGGCAAAACAAACCATGCTTTTCTCGGCAACCATGCCCAACGAGATTCGCGAGATCGCCGGCACTTATATGCATGATCCGGTTCTGATCTCGGTAGGAAAAAAGAATTCAGGTGCCGAAAATGTACAGCATGAGTTTTATGTGGTACATGCCAAGGATCGCTACGCTGCACTCAAACGCATCGTCGATCTTTATCCTTTAATATATGGTATCGTTTTTTGCCGTACCCGGGCCGAAACCCAGGAGGTGGCCGACAAGCTGATGGGCGAAGGGTATAATGCCGATGTGCTCCACGGCGACCTGTCGCAGGCACAGCGCGATTTCGTGATGAACCGCTTCCGCCTGAAACACCTGCAGCTTCTTGTGGCTACCGATGTGGCTGCCCGCGGACTGGATGTCAACGACCTTACCCATGTAATCAACTATAACCTTCCGGATGAACTGGAAGTCTATATCCACCGTAGCGGCCGTACCGGCCGGGCAGGGAAAACCGGAACCTCCATTTCCATTATCCATACTCGCGAACCCCAGAAAATTCCACAACTCGAAAAACTACTCAGTAAGAAATTCATCAGGAGAGAAGTGCCGGGTGGAATGGAAATCTGTAAAAATCAGTTGTTTAGCCTGATTGACAAAGTTGAAACCGTTGAAGTAAACGAAAGCCAGATCGGACCTTTCCTCGAAGGTATTTACAGTAAACTCAGTCGCTTCGAACGCGACGAACTGATCAAGAAATTTGTGTCCGTGGAGTTTAACCGGTTCCTCTCTTTCTACGAAAATGCACCCGATCTGAACGTGAATGTGCATGATCATAAGTTCCCTGAACGGGGCGAGGGAAAACCGCGGCGTGACCGTGCCTCATTCTCCCGGATTTTCATCAATCTCGGAACCAAGAACAATATGACACCTTCGTCCCTCATCGGACTGATTAACGACCGTACGGGACACAAATCCATCCAGATCGGCAAGATCGAAATGATGAAGAAATTCTCCTTTATCGAGGTTGACAGTCGTTTTGAGCGTGAAGTAATGGGCTCATTCAGGGATTGCAATATCGATGGGGTTGATGTCGCGGTGGAACTGAAAACCTCTGAAGGTCCGAAAGAAAGAAGCTGGGAAAAACGCCCGGTGGATTTCAAAAGCCCGAAGCGGAAATCAAACCGGAACGACAAAAAGAGATGGTAGGCTGTTGGCTGGCAACAAAAACTACCAAAACCTATCAGTTCCGGGGTGAGAACCGCGACGGGATCTTCCATGAAACCGGTCTGCTGAAACAGTGGCCCGCTGAGGGTCCAACTCTGCTATAGTCCTGTGACAGTATCGGCATCGGTAAATGACCGTCGATCTGAAATGGAAAGCCACGGCATTGGGAACGGTTGAAGGTTTTGGCTCTTTGAGAATGATCAATACCCCGCTGTCCGACGGGGAGTGCATATATTACGTAGCTGATCATGGTAACCGCGCTGTAAAGCTGAAGCTTTCGCCCGACGGAAAATAGGTATCTGAAGTATGGCGTAACTGTGATTTCGATAATTACATCGGTGGTGTTATCCGGAACGGGGACTATCTGATTGCCACTGGTGCCCGGAAACTTTTACTGAAGTGCCTTAATATGCAGTCGGGGGTGATTACCGATTCGCTGAAAATCGAAACAGGCAGTGTGGTCTTCGCCGATGGAATGGTTTATCTGTACAATCAGAAGGGAATGGTCTATTTGGTGAAGGAAGATGGAGGAAAGCTCACCGAAGTGAGCTCGTTTATGGTCACTCAGGGCACCAAGGAACACTTTGCACACCCGTTCATCGGCAATGGAATTCTCTATTTATGGCATGGAAAAACACTCTTAGCTTACTCCTTAAAGGCGATTTAACAAATCATTAACGATTAAGTCGATTTTTTCACATTCTTTAACACTATTCGATGTAACAATAGTGAGTTTCGTGCGTCTTATAGGTACAAACAAAGAGAAAAAAAGAAAAAGTGAAGCAC
>JAQWAJ010000343.1 GCA_028707745.1 Bacteroidales bacterium
GATCAGCAACTGATAGTTCAGCTTACTGAAAACGAAAGCTTCCTTTTTCTGCGGAGTGGGTTCCTCCTTAGGCTTAACAGCCACTTTTTTATCAACCATTGTCGTGTATATAAGTCCGTATTAAAAATAGAGCTTGTCTCTCTCGAGCCCGAGATATTTGTTCACTGCCATAATCGTGGTAATCCCCGACAGGATCATCCCCATGATGAAAATCAGCACCACCAGTAAAAAGATGGTCCCCGAATCCGTGAAAAGCATGATCTCCGGCATCTGACGATTTCCGATGTAAATCACCAGGAAAAGCAACAGTGTTGCCAGGGCCGATCCAAACAATCCGTTCAGCAATCCCCTGATGATGAAGGGCCTCCGGATATATTTCCGGGTGGCGCCAACCAGCTGCATCGTTTTAATAATGAAACGTTTACTGTAAACCAGCAACCGAATCGTGTTATTGAAAAGAGCTACAGAAATCAGGAACAGCAAAGCGCTGAATGCCAGCATGACAATGCTGATCTTCCGGAGATTCTCATTGACCAGGTTGACCATCGATTCCTGATAATAAATTTCATATACCTGCGGATTGGCGCTGAACTCCTTTTCGAACTTTGATATGCTGTCGGGATTCGCATAAGCGGCATGAAACCGAATATCAATAGAGGGTTTCAGCGGGTTAGTGCCCAGGAATTCGAGAAAATTTTCGCCGAGCTCCTTTTGTAAAGTCTCTGCGGCAGTCTGTGCCGAAACATAAGTGGTTCCCTTGACGGCCGGATTGGCGTCGAATGATTTCTGAAGCTGGAAAATATCGGCTTCACGAACATCTTCCTTCAGAATCACCGAAAATCCGATGTTCTCCTTCACATAATCGCCGATGCTCCGGGCGTTGAGCATGAGCAGGCCCAACAGGCTTAACAGGAACAAAACCATGGCAATACTCACCACCGTGGTCACATAGGAATTTCGGAGTCTGACCGTTGGACCCGCCTGTTGTTTCTTATTCATATCTGTATCAAATCCAGCGCCTAATTTACAAAGATTTGGCTAACCAATGGAAGGTCCCTGCAAATTGCTATTTTTAGGTCAAAATCCTACCCGAGTGGGCATTATTGAAAAACAGAGCATTAAGGGATCTTTCTATTCATACATTGGCGCAGTAATTGGCTTTGTTACGGCCGGGTTGCTGCTTCCCCAGATCTTTACCAAAGCGGAAAACGGGGTGATCGACCTGCTCACCTCCTGGTCACTGATTTTCGCCACACTCGCCACCCTAGGGCTCAACAATGTGACTGTCAGGTTGTTTCCCTGGTTTCGCAACAAAAACAATCATCACAACGGGTTTTTCGGCATTCTGTTCTGGGTGAATATAGCCGGATTTTTATTGGCCCTGCTGCTCTATTTTGTGCTCCGGCCATGGATCATCGCCGACAGCATCGGGCAATCGGCCCTGTTTGTCAGATACATCGATTACATAATCCCGCTGACTGCCTTTACCACGATTTATCTGGTTATCGATATTTACTATTCCGTACTGATGAATGCCGTGAGGGGTATTTTTCTGAAGGAGTTAGTTCAGAGAGTATTAATTCTGCTCGTGATTCTGGCCTTTGTCATGGGGCTCTTCCGGTTCGACGGATTTATTTTGTATTACACGGTAGCCCTCTCCTTGCCAGGGATCATCATCGCCCTACTCCTGATGAAGGACGGAGAGTTCATCCTGCGGCCGCAACCCGGATTTCTCGACAGTGAGCTGAAAAAATCACTGGTTAGTGTGGCTTTCTTCGGATTAACCATCGGGTTCAGTAATATTCTGATCTTATATATGGACAGGCTCATGATCAATTCATTTCTGGGAGAAGAGGAGGTTGGGGTTTACGGCAGAGCGGCATTTTATGGAACCCTGGTTTCAATCCCGATCCGTTCACTTTCAAAGATCTCTTCCGCCGTGATCGGTCAGCACTGGAAAGATGATGATCACCAATCCATCAACCGGCTCTATCGCGATACCAGCCTGCACCAGATCATTTTCGGTCTTCTGATTTTTATCGGGATATGGGGAAATATCAGCAATGTATTCCACATTCTTCCGGAGGATTACGCATCCGGGCCCTATGTCGTTTTCTTTATCGGCCTGGCGAATTTATTCATTATGGCCTCCGGGATCAGCGGATCGATCATGACCACCAGCAGCCACTACCGGCTGCTGGCCCTGTTTGTTGTTCTTTTCGGAGTGATCGTGATTGCTACAAACCTGATTTTCATCCCGGTAATGGGAATTACCGGCGCGGCACTGTCAGCAGCCATTTCATCGCTTTGTTATGCCCTGATGCGCTTCGTCTTTCTCTGGAAAAGATACCGGATGCAACCCTATACCTGGCGACATGCACTGGCCATCGGAATAGCCCTGGTGGCTTATCTGCCGGCCATTTTGATTCCGGATCTGTATAATTCTGATCACAAATGGATTAGCCTGATATTAGATGTTTGCGTCAGGAGCCTGGCCATCTCAACGGTGTTTATCGCTTTAACACTTGGGCTCAAGGTATCGGCGGATCTGAATGAGCGGTGGAACAGGATATTGGCCTGGCTGAAAATCAAATAACTATCTTTGTAAAAACCATACTGACGTGAGAGAAAAACTCATACTTATCGGAGGCGGCGGGCATTGTAAATCGTGCATCGATGTGATTCAGGCTGAAGGCCGGTTCGATATTGCCGGGATCGTAGAGAGCGCCGGCACCCGACCCGAGGGGATCGCAAACGAAGAGTCGGACATCGGGCGTCAGGTATCCGGGTATCAGGTGATCGGAACGGATTTGGATCTGCCGGAACTGCTGGCCAAATACAAAAACGCGCTGATCACGGTCGGACAGATCCGCTCTGCCGAAATCAGGATCAAATTGTATGATCTGGTGGCTGAGCTCGGAGGCGTTTTCCCGGTGATCATTTCGCCGAATGCCTATGTTTCAAAAACAGCATTGATCGGACCCGGAACCATTGTGATGCATCATGCCGTAGTGAACGCCGAAGCCATCATCGGGAGGAACTGCATCCTGAACACCGGTTCACTGGTAGAACATGAATCAGTTGTTGGCGATCACTGTCATCTGTCGACCTGCTCGGTCACCAACGGTCAGTGCAAAGTAGGCAACCGGGTCTTTATCGGAAGCCGCACGGTCCTTTCCAATAATATTGAAATCG
>JAQWAJ010000344.1 GCA_028707745.1 Bacteroidales bacterium
AGCGCCGATCACGGTAATATCGATTTTAAGATCTCCATCCTGAATGGCCTGATATCTTCCTCCATGAGAGCGAAGCACGGCAAGTCCGGCCATTTTCCCTTCCGACGTGAACCTGCCGAGCGGCCCGTTCATGCTCCCTTCAATTCAGTTAATGGTGCCATCTTCAAGATATCTGATCAGATATTCATGACAGGGAAACGAAGCAGATGGTGCCCAAACGAGATTCTTCACCCCAAGTTCGTGGGCGATGTCGAATATCTGGTTCGACAGCAGATCGCCATCGCGGAAATGATGATGCGTTGAAATCACCATTCCGTCTTTCAATCCTGATTTTATTAAGGCATCCCTGAGGGATGGCACCAGTTTGTTGCCATCAGCCGGATAATCCGCGCAACTTGATATTGCTGGCCCGAACTTGCGTCCATCAGGCTTGTATTTGCCAACACCCTGATAAGGGACCACTGCCTGACCATTGATCTCTTCAGGAACAATCCGGCCTGCAGCATTTGTAACCAGTTTATCGTATTTCTTCATCATTGGGGAAGCATTTCATACCAGTTTTTCTCTATCAGTGCAAGTTCAATCGCCTGGGCGATAGTCTTCTGAGCACGTTTTACCACGGGCGGATCAATCATTTTCGATCCGAGGGAAACCACCCCTAGCCCTTTTTTCTGAGCCTCCATAAATGCAATCACGATCTTCTTTGCCTTTTCGATTTCTTCCGTATCCGGTTTGAAATTCTCATGGATAACGGCAATTTGCCGGGGATGAATACACCCCATCCCATCAAAGCCCATGGCCCTGGATCTTTTCACCGTGTTGCCCAAACCCTCCATATCATCCACATCTGAAAAAACAGAATCAATTGCCTGAATACCGGCAGCCCTGCAGGCATTCACCAGCACCGACCGTGCATAGAAGGATTCAGTGGCCTCTTCGGTTCTCCGCACGCCCAGATCTGCCGTATAGTCCTCCAGTCCAATGGCCAGAGCCGCCACCTTCGGCGATGCAGAGGCAATCTCGTAAGCGTTTACAACACCTTTCGCACTTTCGATGATCGGCATGATCCAGACTTCGTTTTGTAAAGGTTTATCCTGATAGATATCTTTGATCCTTTCGGTAACACCAAGAACCTGACCGGCTGACTCGCATTTCGGCAATAAAACCAGGTTTACCCCTTGCGGGATCAGGCAATCCAGATCTGACAATCCGGCCGGCAGCTGATTGATCCGGACCATCCGTTCAGAATTTCCGAAATCTAAAACCCGAAGCGCATTTCTGACTAAAATCCGGGCTTCCGCTTTCTTTTCCGGGGCAACAGAATCTTCAAGATCGAGGATCAACCCATCGGGCTTATGCAGAAAAGCATTAATCATCAGACTCGGGGAATTACCCGGCAGGTAAAGCCGCGAAAATCTTCGCTGGTCAACGGGAGTGGGTTTGATACTGTTTGGATTTGGAGATGGTAACCAGGATTTGTCTGTGTCGACCAGTTGTCTGACCGCCGCTTCAATACGCGCAGCAATGACCCATGAAAGTGCCCCGCTATCGATCATTTCGACCCTGGCATTTTCAATGCCGAAAAAATCAAGCATCTCATTGATCTGCCTGATAATATCAGTGCCATACATCGACTTTACTTTACTTTTCAGGTCGATGATAATTCCCCCGGAATCGGCAGGTTCAACGGTGACCTGGCAATCCGATCTGATTTTGCCTCCGGAGTTGCCGGCTATGCCAAAAGATTTCTTGAAATTCACACGGATAGTTTTTGGTTACTGACAAAGATATGATTTTGAGCAAAAAAAATCCCCGCCGTAGCAGGGATCTTCATTATCTTTTTGAAAGTGAGCATTACAACAGGAAACTCAGCAGAATACCGGCAGCTACGGCGCTTCCGATAACTCCGGCTACGTTTGGCCCCATGGCATGCATCAGCAGATGGTTGGTTGGGTCGGCACGCAAGCCTTCAATCTGAGATACGCGGGCAGAATCCGGAACTGCAGAGACTCCGGCAGATCCGATCAGCGGATTCACATAATTCTCTGGTTTCAGGAACAGGTTCATCAGTTTTGCAAAAAGCACGCCTGAAGCAGTTGCAACCGCAAAAGACGCTGCACCCAATCCAAAAATCATAAGTGATTTAGGAGTCAGAAAAACATCTGCCTGAGTAGAGGCCCCGACGGTTAATCCAATGAGGATGGTAACAATGTCAATCAATGAGTTACGGGCTGTTTCAGCTAATCTGCGTGTAACACCTGATTCTCTCAGCAGATTACCGAAGAAGAGCATACCCAATAATGGTAAAGCGCTAGGTGAAATGAAACAGGTAAGCAACACCCCGATAATCGGAAACAGGATTTTTTCAAGCCGGGATACCTGACGAGGCGGTTTCATCCGGATCACCCGCTCCTTTTTAGTGGTCAGCAAACGCATAATTGGTGGTTGAATCACCGGAACCAGAGCCATATAGGAATAGGCGGCGATCGCAATAGGACCAATAAGATTCGATGTTATGACACCATGCCAGTCCTTGATACCATTGGCTAGTTTGGATGCGGTAAAAATGGCCGTAGGACCGTCAGCGCCACCGATAATCCCGATTGCCGCAGCTTCGGGAGGGGTAAAACCCAGATACAATGCAGACATCAAGGTGATAAAAATACCCACTTGTGCGGCTGCACCCAGAAGCAACAATTTGGGGTTCGATATCAGATAAGAAAAGTCAGTCATCGCGCCCAGCCCCAAGAAGATCAAAGGCGGATAAATTCCTTTTGAAACTCCGAAATACAGGTAATTCAGAACGCTTCCCTGCTCGTATATACCTATACCCATCCCGGCATTTAAAAGGAATGGAATATTACCGATCAGAACACCCATCCCGATAGGAACAAGCAGTAAAGGTTCATATTCATAACGGATGGCCAAAAATATGAATGTCAAGCCAATCATTATCATCAGTAAATGTTTAGGCGAAGCATTGGCAAAACCGCTGTAATTGAAAAACCGGGCAATACCGTTTTTTGCACTCTCTTTAAAACTCAGTTCCTGATTAGAGGTGCTGGCTGTTGCTTGAGAATTATCAGATACAGTGACCTGTTGTGTGGTTACTTTAGTAGAATCCCCAATCGGTTGATTAGGAATAATCCAGGAAATCAGGCCAAGTATCAAAATTATCCCAAAAACTGTTAAAGC
>JAQWAJ010000345.1 GCA_028707745.1 Bacteroidales bacterium
AACAGATATAGGCCAGGCTGCAATTTTGAAATATCCAATTGATATTTGAACTGGCCCCCTTCGGGATAATTTTCAGGTGATCCTTCATCGGAAATCAACCTGCCACCCAAATCAAAGACCCGGAACTGGATCTTCTTGGCCTTCTGCAAAACCAAATCAACATTAAGTTTATCAGTTGCCGGATTCGGATAAAGGTTTACATAATCGAGTCCGGACAGTGTTTCGCAGAGATTTGTGTAATAAACACAAGGTACTTGGGTTGCTTCAATTTTTGAGGAATCCCATTTTTGCACAACGGTATCAGTTATTATTGAAGCATTGAGATTCCTGGTGTCAGTGTTCCTAATCCCCACTGTTGTATCATCAATTGCTCTTAACCTTTGAGAATTACCCGGACTCAATCTCTGCTTCTGGTAGTTGAACTCCTGACGCAGTGAATTTGAGGTTTCGGATGGAAGGCATTGGAAGAATCTTTCGTTAGGATAGACCCAGAATATATACTCCTGAATTTTTTTTGGAAGTGTTGAGTCAACTATTCTGATTGGTAAACAAAGATCAATCACGGCATTCAGAGGTGTGCCATCAACCATTCCATCAAGCGGGCTAATCCCAAACAAGATTCCAGGTGAAGAATTATTTGGGAGGAGCTTTTGACTAGATGGGCCTGAAAGCAGGTAAACCACCGGAGCCATTGAATCTATTTGATTCTCTAACCCCGTGGCAGGAAATACCCCTTCTTTCTCAGGGCCCCCGAAATTGAATTTAATCCAGTCCCAATGAAATCTGAAGATGTAGGAGAACCCACCTTGATTAAAGGTAAATCCCAGACACCTGAAAACATCTGAACTTAATCCCAGGATGTTGTCAGGTTCTCGGGCTGTATCACAAACATCTGGTGTTTCCTGAACTTTCCGTAAACTGCTTTCCCTGACCTGATAAATTTGGTTAGAATGGGTAGAATCTTTACTCAGAGCCTCCTTTTTATCAGTTATATTCTCAATTTTGATCTGAGGGATAACAAATTGAACCTTATCATTTGGATTGCCTGATATTTCCTGACTCTCTTGATTTAAGGTCAAAAGCACACTTGTTAATATTACGATTGGTGCGATCATGATTAAATTTTTTAACGGATTAAACATTTTCTTTATCCGTCGGGGCTGAAAGGAACGTTTGGCAACAAACGGAGAAGATTTACCTGAATCGATGAGCGATTTTACTGTATCAGCCGGGATTTCCGGTGACGTATTCTTCAGGTATTCAATGAATTCCTTCAAATTCTTATCCGTTTTCATTAGCCTTCCTCCTTTCTTGGTGCCCCCGGCCTGACGGCTTGGGGCTTTTCAACCGACGGTTCCAACCAATGTCGCAATTGTTCCCGTCCACGTTGAAGTCGCTTACTGACACCCGACAGGGTTCCGCCCTGTAATTCCCGGATCTCCTTTAGTGAAAAACCAGAGATCTCAAACAGTACAAAGGCTTCCCGCTGTTTGGGCGGCAGCCGGTCTAAAAGGCCATAAATGACCTTCGAATCATAATCCGAATCCGGCATAGCACTTTGATCTATCAGCATTTCTGCCAAATGTTCATCAAAGACTCCCCGGAACCTGATCCTCCGGTAATAGTGCAATCGAAGTCGCCTGGCAATTCCATACAGATAACTTTTAAAAGAATCCTGATTCCGGAGTTTTTCAAGATTTCCAAAAGCTATCAGTATGGATTCACCCGCAAGGTCCAGAGCATCATCGCGGTTACCGGTTAACCCGCGGCAATACTTCAGGAACCCTGCATGCAACGGAGTGTACAGCTCCATAAACACTTCTTGTTTCGACAGATTCAATTGCGACTATTGGTTTCTGAAATATAGTGCCTTGAAACGGGGAAATGTGACATAATGGGAAAAAGTATTTCTTATCCTATCGTTGGTCAGTATAGGAGTTGCACCCGGTTCAAAAAGGCTTCCGAAATCCTCGAATGGCTTTTCGTTTTCCAGTAGTGGAGAGTGTTCCGGAGCAGCGGGTGACTCAGGGAGAGGTCAGATAAACCGTAAAACATTTTTTATATCTTGCGGACAATTGATCATGGGAAAAACAAAGTTTAATTTATTTGCGTTTTGCACGCTTCTGCTGGTTGGCTGCGGCAAAGATCCGGTTGATACCTCAAACGGAACCTTCAAGGATTCCCGGGATCAGCATGTGTATAATTATGTTAAGATTGGCACCCAAACCTGGATGGCCGAAAATCTGGCCTACCTGCCTGCTGTGAGCCCCTCTTCTGAAGGATCAGAAACCTCTCCTTTTTACTATGTATATGATTATGAGGGCAATAGTGCTGCTGCTGCTAAAGAGACTGCCAACTATTTGACTTATGGGGCTTTATATAATTGGGAGGCTGCAAAAATTGCTTGTCCTTCGGGCTGGCATTTGCCAACCGATGCAGAGTGGACTGCTTTAACCAATTTCTTGGGCAGTTCTGCCGGAGGTTTAATGAAAGAAAACGGAACTTTTCATTGGGGAAGTCCAAATTCAGGAGCCACAAATGCAAGCGGTTTCACGGCTCTTCCGGGCGGCGGACGCTATAAAACCGGGGAATTCGTAGGACTTGGCGACGACGCCTACTTCTGGTCGTCTTCGGAGGATGGGGCGTTTGCATGGAACCGGTACCTGATCCGAAATGGCGACGGCGTGACCCGGTACTTCAACTCCCGCAACTACGGTTTGTCGGTCCGGTGCCTGCAGGACTAAGCTGGTTCCTTGGCGGGTTAGGTTTTTTAGCATTTTCGCTGCCAGCGAAACGAGAGGCGAGGAGAGAGTGGATGTGGGTGAAGTGGGTTCAGAAATATCTTAATATTGCAGGATGTGCCTGATGAATTTACCGGTGTGGCCCCTTTGCATTCGGATCGTTGAGATGAAATCCTCAGAAACCGCCGGTTCGGTAGGATCCCTGCTGACCACTTCAAAATGACTGCGGAACGCCCAGCTACCGGTCATAAAAGCTTAGAAATTCCATCGGAAAGAAGGCTTAGCCGGTCACCGTTCCAGGAGCGCTGCTTTTAATCTTCGGCAGGGAGCATTTTTTTTAGTCCTTCGGGTTCCGTACGCAGCAAGCGAGGAATCCTGAACCAAACATCAGGATGCGATCAATACCTTTGTGCCACATTAATAGACACTGCCAAACCTGAAA
>JAQWAJ010000346.1 GCA_028707745.1 Bacteroidales bacterium
AACTCAAGTAACGGCGCATCCGGTTGGCGGAATCGACCTTTTGCTCATAGATGGATTGGTTCAGTACAGAGTAAAGGGAGTCACTTTTATACTCCAGCTGAGAAATAAAATTTGACATTTTTACAGAATCCCTGTGAGCACGGTGCAATACCGAGTCTTTGATCCGAATCAGCTGCACCAGCGAATCCCTCGAAACATTGAGGGTATCCCTGGTTGGCAAAGGTTTCACGGTAACCTGTGCCTTTAGGGTGTAAGATGGAATCAACAAACCAATAACAAACAGAACCAACGCAATCTTTCTCATCATTTCTCAAGTTTCCGGACAACCGGTAAAATTACAAAAGCCATGCCCAAAAAAGCATGACCCGGTAGATTATTGGGAAATTTTCCGAAATTTACCAGCTGTATGAACGTACACAAAGTCATTTCTATTTTAGCCAAACAGGTTTTTCGCAACCTGAAAGAGCGGGACTCCTTCCGGGCATAACCCTCAACCTGCTAATCGTTACGCGTTACGCGTAACGCGTCACGAATAATGTCACCCCCCTTTACAACAATTTAATAATTACGCCATGTTACCCTATTGCGAACCTTATAAAATAAAAATGATTGAGCCTCTCTATCGTAGTTCACGTGAAGATCGTGAAAAATGGATCTGCGAGGCACATTATAATATGTTCAATCTGAAGAGTGATCAGGTTTTTATAGATTTTTTGACCGATTCCGGTACCGGAGCCATGAGTGACCGCCAATGGGCTGCTCTGATGTCAGGGGACGAATCCTATGCTGGTTCCCGTTCATTTACTGAGCTTTATGAAACTGTCAGGGAGCTTACCGGTTTCGAGTATTTACTTCCGACCCATCAGGGACGTGCGGCCGAAAATGTACTGTTTTCGGCATTGGTGAAGGAGGGCCAGCTGGTACCGGGGAATGCCCATTTCGATACCACCAAGGGGCATATTGAATTCCGGAAAGCCACGGCCGTTGACTGCACCATCGATGAAGCCTATGACACCACCCAATATCATCCCTTTAAGGGCAATGTGAATATTGGCAAACTGGAGGAGCTCCTGAAAAAATCAGCCGATAAAGTATCATTTATCCTGCTCACGGCCACCTGCAACACGGCGGGTGGACAACCGATCTCCATGGATAATATGAAACAGGTCAGAAAACTTGCCGACCAATATGGAAAGCTGGTTATCATGGATGCCGCGCGATTTGCCGAGAATGCCTATTTTATTAAAACACGTGAAGAGGGTTTCAACGACAAACCGATAAAAGCCATTGTCAGGGAAATGTTCTCGCTGTTCGACGGGGCAACTATGTCGGCGAAAAAAGACGGCATTGTAAATATCGGTGGATTCATCGCATTGAACAGCAAAGAAATATATCAGGCAGCATCGGTGTTTAACATCATGTTTGAAGGATATCTGACCTATGGCGGAATGGCAGGCCGGGATCTTGCAGCTCTGGCAGTCGGCCTTCGCGAATCCACTGAATTTGATTATCTCGAATCCCGGATTTCTCAGGTAGCCTATCTGGGTGAGAAATTAAAAAGCTTTGGGGTTCCCGTTCAGGAGCCGTTTGGCGGTCATGCTATCTTTATTGATGCCCTGAGGTTTTTGCCCAATGTTCCCCGTGAAGAGTTTCCGGCCCAAACGCTGGTAGCTGAGCTATACAAAGCCGGCGGTCTCCGTGCGGTGGAGATCGGAGCCCTCATGGCCGACAGGGATCCCATTACCCGGGTTAACCGGTATCCCGCACTGGAGCTGGTACGACTGGCTATTCCAAGGCGCACCTATACCAATAATCACATGGAATACGCAGCTGCGGTGGCCGGTGAGGTTATGGAAATCTCCAAAAAGATCTGCCACGGCTACCGGATAACCCACGAAGCTCCCATTATGAGGCATTTTACGATCGAAATGGAGCCTATCGCTTAACGCCGGGCATGCACCCTGAAAGAGTCTGACCAAGCCCTGAACTCAGGAGCATACAGGCTGGTAGCTATGGCATAACCGCCGAAATAGTTACCAGCCTGTTCTATTACAGCCTGATATTCTATCGTGCTTTCGCCCCTGGGCAGTTGTGATACATAAAAAACCAGCGACTCCGGCTGGCGCGACTGATAATACGACAGCCCGGCATTATAATGAAAGCCCGACACTACCTGGAGGGGCATAAACCCGGTTCCCAGATTGTCCTTGACCTCTATATAGCTTAATTCACGGTCGGATTTTATGGTTAGCCGGATTCGGATCACATCTCCCACATGAACCGTCTGATTTTCAGCAACAGGTTTCCAGACTCCAAGATCGTTCTGTATCATCGCCTCCCGTGAAACGTTAAGCGGACCTCCGGTTGCCGAAAGTTTATCCAGATGATAATTATTGAGCGTCTGCAAGGTACCCCATGCCGGTCCGCCTTCGGTATGCGTAACCAAAGCCGATCGCGATTCGGGAATCTCCCGGGCATTTTTCCATTCGAACCGGTAATATCCGGTCACTCCCTTACCCCCGGTCTTAATCCTCAGCGGAGAGTATTGTTCCTTGCCCCAGGTCATTTCAACTGATGCCGGAGCCATGGTCTTTTCACTTCCATAAAAAAGCATTGATTTTGTGGCCCAAGCTGCAACCATGCCGTTGCCCCAGTCTCTTCCCCGTTTCTGATGAATCAGATACATCTTCAACTGATCCAGATCTTTGTTACCCTCCTCAACAGCATCGAACAATTCAATCATCCGACTCTGCATCCAGAGATCCCACTGGAAAAACGAAGAACCATATCCTTTACGGGGCCAATACATTCCCCACTGATCGTCAGTTTTAGCCCGTTCCCTGAGAGACTTAAGGATGGGCAGGGCATCTTTCTGATAACCTAAGCGGGCCCTGCTGATGGCCATCAATGCCTGAAGACCTGGATCATGTTGCGTCCATTCCAGCTTTATCCGTTCGGTAAAGTGAATCATAGCAATCTCGTGCGAGGGATTCATCGACAGGGTGGGAAAAAAGCTTCTCGCATAGAGAGCATGGATGACCATCGGGCTGAGCTGCACTTTTTGAGGATGAACCGAATCCAGCCGGATCATCTCCTGATATTGCCCGAACATCCAGCGGTCCATGGCTTCAATCGCCCTCGTAACCATGTAATTACCATTCTGGGAGCTGGTAATATCCATGA
>JAQWAJ010000347.1 GCA_028707745.1 Bacteroidales bacterium
GGTCAGACTGTTGTAATCATCGAAGTCGATGGTAAAAGCAGTTCCGAGTTTGAGGTTGATCGGAATAAAGTCTTTATCAGAATTGGAGGTGTAGGAGATTTTTGATCCGATATTGGAAATGTTGGCTCCGAAAGAGAGTGTTGCATCATAATCACTGATTCTCAGGTCTTTATTCCGGTAGTAAACGGATAAGTCAGCTGAGCCGGCCATACCAGGGTGAGATTCGATTCCATTTACATAATAACCTCCGGTCAGGTTTGAATAGATGAACCTGAAGGCAATACTTCCCGAGAATCTGTCGGAGAAAGAACGGGCATAAGCTCCATCTACTGAAAACTCATTTGGATTAAACTGTTGTGTAGTGTTACCGACAATATCCGTAAAAGTGATATCTCCCAATGCAAAGTAGCAAAGGGAAAATGCCAGAACCTGGTGTTTATCGAGGCGTTTATATCCTGAAAGGTAAGCGAGGTTGATATCAGGGATCAGTTTTCTTAACCAGGGGGTATAGGAAACTGCCAATCCCATTTCCTTATCAGCAAAGGCATATTTAGCCGGGTTCCAGTGCATGGAGTTTGCGTCAGGAGAGGTGGCAACGCCTGTGTCCCCCATGCCACCTGCCCTGGAGTCAGGAGTGATGGTCAAAAATGGAACGGCTGTAGTAACGGTATTAATTTTCCCCGATAGTTCATCAGTCGTAATCTGGCCAAAAGAGGGCTTGATCAGGGCTGTTAACCCCAGTGAAATCAGTAACAGGTTTCGCACAACTTTCATGTACAGTAAATTTAAGCTGCAAATATAAAGATTTATCCGGCTTGAACCGATTGTCCAAAATTCATAAACAGAGAGCGTAGGTATTTATTGTATGTAAAACTAATATTATTTCAGGATCACCAGCTTCTGAAAGGCCTCTTTTGTCTTGCCGCCAGCTGTTCTGACCTTTACCCTGTAAAAATAGGTGCCCCTGCCGATCGGGTCTCCGAAATCATCTAGCCCATCCCAGGAAATAGGGCCGACCCTGAATGATCCGGCCTTGATTTGCGTTTGATCGGCAGAAAGGAATTCGAAACTCTTCACCAGCTTTCCGCTCACTGTATAAACCTGAAGAAGGACGTCGAGCGCCTGATCCCCCTGGTTATGCTCAAAATAAAAATCAGTGTGAGTGGTAAACGGGTTCGGGTAATTCAGAATATGATCGATGACCAGATCTTCAGAATTCCTGACAGTGAATGAAATTTCAGTTTCGCTGGAATTATTCAGGATGTCCCAAACTTTTACATGAATGGTGTGATCCCCGGGTTCCAGTTTGCTGATGGGGTATTTCAGGGTGCCTGAAGTGTACTGGTCGAGATCACTTTCATAATAATCATTCAGTACAATCGGATTTTGCTGTTTGTCGTCAATGATTGCGGTGATGTCATGTCCGATCCCATTGCTTGTGGTGTTGACTCCGCTTGCATCTTTAATTTTTGCCAGGAGTACAGGAGTTTCATTGGTCAATCCCCCGCTGACAAAAGTGGTGTCATTCATGAAAATGTCGAGCTGAGGGCCGATTTTGTCATTAAGCCCGCTCGACGAGGATCCGCCTATCAGTAAGCTAAGATCGACACCCGAAGCGTCAGTCAGGTCGCTGTTCCCATATAAGCTCAGTTTACCGGTCCCGATTTTATAGGAGATGTCTTTCGGAACAATGAATTTGAACGAAAAATCTCCATTCTTTATGCTGGCTTTCCCTTTAAACAGGATACTATTCCTTACGGTAAATTCCATAATCGGTCCGCCATCATTGGCAAGGTTCGACAAGGTGATCTCCTTGTCGTAAACAGTCGGAATAACTACCCCTGAAAAATCAGCCATCTTATTGTTATTCAGATCTTTTACATATCCACTGATACTGGCTTCACTGAGGGCCTTCAAGGTATCCCGGAATTCGCCAACCGGTATTCCGTTGACATGGGTCATGGTAATGCCATAGGTAGGCATGGCCAATGTAAGAGCCGGATCCCCCAGCAGGGTGAAATTCAGTTTATTCTGCTCATCACCGACTGCATTTTTTGTGAGTCTCATAATATCACCCAGTTTGAGCAGTTTTCCCTGAGCGTCCCGGGTGAAGGCATAATTATAGAATTCGCGGTTCAGCACAAAATTCGGAGCTGAATAAACCAATCGGGTGGTTGAAAGCAGAGCGATACCCCCGCCATTCTGGTTCAGGATTACCCATTCGCCGGCTGATGTTAATTCAGGGTTATCAAACCGGCTGAATTCGCAGGTTGCCGTGATGAAAAGAGGAAGCTTTTCAGGATTCTCCCAGCTTTTAATATCTGAAACCGTGACAATGTTTTCATGAGCTAATCCCCTTTCACTGCCGTGCCCAAGATAATCCATGATCAATGCGCCTTTTTTCATCCGGTCGCCGATGGCGCGGTTCACTTCCGGATAACGGTCTCCGGTCGGTAAGGTCATTTGCTGGTAAGCGTCCAGAAAAATCTTGTCTATGTTGAAGGAAGGGTGCTCGACCTTTAAAAGATCGGCCAGCGTATTGGCATCGCGCATGTGCGTGTTTCCATCTTCATCGTCTCCGATGAAACAAACGAGATTACGCCAGTTACCCATGGATGAAGCTGAGTAATACTGCCGGATTTTTTCAATCACGATGGATGCCTCGTTATCGTTGATTACCGGGAGCCTGCCTATACCGATATCCAGCAGCCCGGCTTCAATGTTTTCGCCGTTGTCGAGTAATCCGAAGAAATCGTCAGTGACGTAGGAACTGGTCGGGTAAAGCGATTCAAGTGACTGATAGGTCGGCAGATATGTCGGATAATCCTGAACGGATTTCTTGTTGTCGTAGGATCCGTCACCGAAAAACAGGAAGTATTTCAGCTTGAAGGTACTTTTAGTTGACCGGTCATAAAACATTTTCAGGAAGTCTCTGATAGCTGTTACATCGGGTATACCAGATGAAAACTCATTGTATATCTGAGTGGGGGACACCACCAGAGTGGTGAGCCCATCCTGCGTTTTATGGAAATCAGCCAGTTGCTGGGCGTAAGATTTCAAGTCGTCGTGCACCAGAATGATCATGTCAGGACACTCCTGTCCATGAAGGTTTTGAGCCGGAACCAAACCGAGTCCGTCGCCGGAATAGGTTGGTACTGAAAGGTCGGG
>JAQWAJ010000348.1 GCA_028707745.1 Bacteroidales bacterium
ATCCGAAGTTTTTCTCCATTCGGTGCTATTGCTGAGTGCCTCGGCCTGCATGCATAAATCGGTTTTCATCTGAAGATTTCCATGCTGGTCATCACGGTGGCGGGAAAAATATTCCCTTTTGCGGTTAAAAAATTCATCGCAACCTGCCCTGAAGCGGTCATACACTTTGTTATTATCCTTCCTGGGGGCGAAACCAATGCTGCGCCACATCTGCTGCAATTTGACCACTTCGAGGGAAAACTCATTCCAGTCTTTCGGACTTTGAACCGGCCGCAGTAGTATCTCTTCAATATTTTCACACAGGTTAACCTTAGCATCCAGGTTTTTCTTCTGTTCGTCCTTAAGATTCAGATAGTAGTCCTGATGTTTGCGGTTGATCTGATTAGTAGCTTCCCTAAAGCGATCCCAGATCTCGTCTTTCTTTTCGCTTGGAACGGGTCCGATCTCTCTCCATTGGTTGTGAAGCACCTGAAGATCGCCGAATGATTTAACGACTGATGGTTCCAGCAAGAGCTCTTCAGCCTTTTCACAGATCTGTATTTTGAGTTCCAGGTTCTTTTTCAGATCCAGGTCGCGGAGTTCCTTGTTAATCTTGATGTAATCGTAGAATCTTTCAACATGATGATGGTAGTTTTCCCATAAACTGTGCAGATCAGCCTGTGGTACAGGGCCGATATCCCTCCATTGTCTTTGCAGATCGCGGAATTCGTTGAAAGTTTTATTCAGGGATTCCTGAGTATTCAGGAGGTTTTTAATGTGCTCAATAATCTCCAGTTTTTTCTTCAGGTTGCCCTCTTTATCCCCTTCCAGGGCCTTTACATACTCTGCCTTTCTGGTTCTGAACAGGTCGTAGGAGTCTTTAAATGCTTCCTCAAGATGATCCGGAGCTGGTTTATATTCCTCCTCAACTCCTCCATCTTCAATGAACTTCTTATGTTTGGCTTCGGATTCCGCTTTCAGTTTCCGGTAGAAGGTAGAGCGAATATTTTCAACGTCGTGGGTAATGTCATGAATTGTCCTATGACTGAGCAGCAAATCAAGTGCTTCGAGAAGTGCTTCCCTCGAATACTCCGAATAGTCGATGTTGATCGGAGGTAAGTTATCTGCCGGGATCACTTCCGGAACAGTTACCGGAATGTTCTCCGGAATAGCTTCCTCATTTCCGGGTTGTTCAACTTTTTCAGTTTCAGCACTTTCAATGATCTCGGCAATTGGTAACTCCTCTTCAACTGCAGGGGCCTCTACATCAATCGTTTCAGCCTTAACAATTTCTTCGCCGGATGTATCAGGAGTTTCGATTCCTTCAACCTTTAACTGCTCTTCAGGCAGTTGATCTTTTTCAGTCATAACAATCGTTTTTAAGTCTAATAAAACCTCAGCAATGCTAAGTTGTTCAAACGAACAGAATACCGGACATAAGTCCAGATGCACACATTTTGACAAAAATACCTAATTTTTTATTAAAAAAGCCATCCCTTTACAGAGATGGCTTGTACTCACGAAATCAATCGAATTACTGAATTTCAATCTGCTTTGCAGCGTTTGCTTTTGCTTCCTCAACCTTTGGTACGGTCACCAGAAGCAGTCCATTCTCATACCTGGCTGAGATGTTACCGGAGTCAACCCAGTTCGACAGGCGGAAGCTCCGGCTAAATGAAGTATTACTGAATTCTTGCCGCACGTAGCTTTCTTCCTTTTCCTCGCTTGTCTTAGCGTTAGCACCAGAAATATTCAGCATCTGGCCATCGAGTTTTACCGAGAAATCCGATTTTGAAAATCCGGGTACCGAGAGTTCAATTCTGAATTCCTCTTTTGTTTCAACAATGTTGGCCAGGGGTACAGATGAGTTTTTGAAATCCTTACTGTAATCATTCCAGAACCAATTCATCAAATCATGCGGAAACGTGTACTCTGACTGTTCCGGCATGCAATTTCCGTGGTTAAATCTTACTAGTGCCATTTTTTTATCTCCTATTTTTTATAGTTTATTGTTTCAATTACACGAACTATCTTTCAAAAGGTGTTCCAATGCGTCATTAGTGCCATTTTGTCATCTTTTAATTGTTTTTCATGCCGTTTTGGCCGATTGAGTATTTTCTCAATCAGCCCGAAACAACTATATTTGCAAAGAATTCAATCCATTATGCGCATAGATATCATCACTGTACTTCCTGAACTTCTGACAGGTCCGCTCGATCATTCGATCATCAAGCGTGCCCAGCAGAAGGGACTGGTTGAGATTCACATTCATAACCTTCGCGACTATGCATTTGATAAGCGCCATACCGTTGATGATTACCCATTTTCCGGTGGTGGTGGGATGGTCATGATGGTTGAACCCATCGATTTGGCTATAAGTGATTTAAAATCAAAAACCGGATATGACGAGATTATTTTCACTTCACCTGATGGGGAGATGTTCTCGCAAAAAATGGCGAATCAGCTATCCTGTCTGAAAAACATTGTTATCCTGTGCGGGCATTACAAGGGAGTGGATCAACGAGTAAGGGATCACCTGATTACCAGAGAGATTTCGATCGGTGATTATGTACTTACCGGTGGAGAACTGGCTGCTGCGGTCATCGTGGATGCCATTGTCAGGTTGTTGCCCGGAGCTATTTCCGATGAGGAATCCGCGCTCACCGACTCTTTTCAGGACGACCTCCTGGCTCCGCCACTCTACACCCGTCCGGCAGAATATAAAGGATGGAAGGTGCCTGACATCTTATTATCCGGAAATGACCGGGAAATTGAAGACTGGAAAATCGAGCAGTCGATCGAGAGAACCCGGAAGTTAAGGCCCGGCCTGCTTGATGAGTGACCTTAGCGGGAGCATATGCCGGTAAATGGACAATAACGGCATGCCTGACTGTTCTCACATTGAACAAATGGAATATCCGGATTAAATATCTCTTCAAGTATGGTTTTCAGACTCTGAATAAACTCATCCCGGACATCCGAGTAAATCACTTCCTGTCCGGCAACCTGTATCCGGTATTCTGTTTCTCCGGCCATAAAACGCCCCAGTCGGAACTACCCGGCCATCAGTACACCCGAGGCCGGGTTCTGGTTGAGAAATAGTTCGCAATACGACAATACCTGAAAGACCTCTTTGGGCCGCTTTGACAAAGAAGTGTCAACCACATCGGCAACCGACTTTGCA
>JAQWAJ010000349.1 GCA_028707745.1 Bacteroidales bacterium
TTGGGTAATATCGAAAAACCTGTATCCCAAGGGGCATCCCTACAACTGGACCGTGATCGGTGAGATGGAAGATCTTTTTAAAGCCTCTGTGGAGGATGTGAAAACCTTTCATGATACCTTTTATGTCCCGAACAATGCCACGCTGGTTTTATCGGGAGATTTTGTTGCCGCTGATGTTAAAAAGCTGATCGAAAAGTACTTCAGTGATATCAAGCCGGGGAAGAAACTGGAAGATCCGGCGCCACAGCTGGTGACTCTGGGTGAGACCAAAAAACTCTATCACGAGGATAATTTTGCCAGAGCCGCTCAACTGACCCTTTCGTGGCCCACCGTTCAGCAATACAGTGCCGACAGCTATGCGCTCGATTACCTGGGGCAGCTGCTGTCGCAGGGTAAAAAGGCTCCGATGTACAAAGTGATCGAAAAGGAGAAAAAACTGGCCTCTCGTCCGCAGGTTTATAACAGCAGTCAGGAGGTAGCGGGCGCCTTTTCGGTGACGGTTACTGCCAACGAAGGAGTCAACCTGAAAGACGTTGAAGCAGCTGTGTTTGAATCTTTCAAAAGATTTGAAACCGAAAGCTTTACCGATGCCGATGTGGAACGGATCAAAGCCGGACTCGAAACCAATTTCTATAACGGAATCAGCAGCATATTGGGGAAATCCTTCCAACTCGCACAGTATAACGAGTATGCCGGATCGCCTGATTATTACAAAACCGATCTGGAAAAAACCAAAGCTGTGACCAAGGCGGATATCATCCGGGTATATGAGAAGTACATTAAAGGGAAACCCTATCTGGCCACCAGCTTTGTGCCTAAAGGACAGCTGGACCTGGTTGCTGACGGATCGGTCATTGCCGGGGTGAAGGAAGAAGATATTCTGAATGCCACCCAGGTTAAGATCGATGAATCGACCACAGATGAAATGGTGAAAACGCCGACTAATTTTGACCGCACGGTAGTTCCTGCCGATGGCCCGGAGCCCGTGGTAACCCTGCCAGCTGTTTGGAACGATAAGCTTTCAAATGGAATGGCTGTTTGGGGCATTGAACAGAACGAACTGCCGTTGGTTCAGTTTGACATTGTACTGAAAGGCGGTCATTATCTGGATAAACTCGATAAGCCCGGCGTGGCTGCGATGATGGCTTCGCTGATGAATCAGGGAACCAAAAATAAAACACCGCTCGAACTCGAGGAGGCTATCGATGCCCTCGGTGCACGGATCAACATCAGGTCGTCATCTTCAGATATTACCATAAGCGCCAACTGTCTGGTCCGGAATTATGACGCCACACTGGCCCTGATGGAAGAGATGTTGCTGGAGCCCCGGTGGGATGCCGATGAATTTGCGATGGCTCAAACCCGCGTGATCAACAATCTCAAACGTCAGAAATCGAATCCGTCGGCTTTGGCATCTGAAGCGTTCATGCAGAAAGTGTATGGCGATGGCCATATTTTCTCAGTGAATGCGAGTGGAACTTTGGAATCGGTTCCGGCCATCACGATCGATGATTTGAAAGCATGGTATGCTTCGAACATGACTCCGTCGGTGGCCAATTTCCATGTGGCCGGAAACATCAAGCACGACCAGGTAGTGAAATCCCTGAAGGATCTGGCCGCAAAATGGCCCGCCAAAGAGGTGGTTTTCCCGGCCTATCCGCTTCCCGAGCCGTTGCAGAAATCAGAAATCTGTTTTGTCGATGTTCCCGGAGCCAAACAGTCGACCATCCGAATCGGAAACCTGGCCATGGCCCAGAGCGATCCCGATTATTTCCCGGCAACCGTGATGAACGATCATCTGGGAGGAAATTTCCTGTCACTGGTCAATCAGGTTCTTCGTGAGCAAAAGGGATTTACCTATGGCGCACATACCTCATTCAGCGGTTCTTTTATTCCAGGAACCTTTACCGCCACTTCGATGGTTCGTTCCTCTGCAACACTCGAATCGATTCAGATTTTCAAAAGTCTGATGGAGAGTTACCGAAATGGAATTTCAGAAACGGATCTGACCGATACAAAAAACTACCTGATCAAATCCTATGCACAGGAATTTGAAACGCTGAATGCCCTGACCGGTATGCTCGGCCAGATCAGTATGTATAATCTGCCTAAAGATTATGTCAGGCTGGAGCAGGAGACCATCCGGAACATGACGGTTGATCAGCATAAGGCATTGGCTCAGAAGTATATCAATCCGGATAAAATGGTTTATGTAATATCCGGAGATGCTGCCACACAGGCTGAACAACTGAGTGCACTGGGATTTGGAAAGCCGAACGTGATAAAAAAATAAAACTCAGAGAAGAGCGACAAGATCCCCGCTTTCGCGGGGATGACAGGAGCCTGAGCGGGCTTTCACTGAATTACCCTCGTAAGCCTTGTCATCCCCGCGAAAGCGGGGACCTCGTCGCAATAGCCAGATTATAAACGACGTACGTAATTAATATCTAAATCGATTTAAATGAAAAAGCTAAGCTATCTCCTTGTCTTTGCGGTCCTGCTGCTGGCGGGCTGCAAGCCGCAACCCAAAACGGAACTCAACATTCCGTATGAAAAGTACACCCTGAAAAACGGGATGGATGTGATTTTGAGCGAGGACCACTCAGATCCGATTGTGGCGCTGGCCATTTCGTTTCATGTTGGATCGAACCGTGAAACGGTCGGACGAACCGGCTTTGCCCATCTGTTTGAGCACATCATGTTCCAGCGTTCGGAAAATGTTCCGGAGGATCAGTTCTTTAAAATCATCCAGGATGCCGGTGGTACGCTGAATGGCGGAACGGGCAATGATAATACCACTTATTATGAGGTGGTGCCGAAAAATGCGCTGGAAAAAATCCTTTGGCTGGAATCTGACCGTATGGGATTTCTGACCAATACCATTACCCAGAAAACCTTCCAGATCCAGCAGAACGTGGTTCAGAACGAAAAACGTCAGGGGGTTGATAATGCCGCCTACGGACACACTGAAACGGTTATCGCCAAAAACCTCTATCCGAAAGGACATCCTTACAGCTGGACGGTCATCGGTGAAATGGAAGACCTGTTTAATGCCAACCTGGATGATGTAAAGGCTTTTCATGCCAAATTCTATGTCCCGAACAATGCCACTTTGGTTTTATCGGGAGATTTTGATCCGGCAAATGCCAAACAGCTGATCGA
>JAQWAJ010000350.1 GCA_028707745.1 Bacteroidales bacterium
ATTTCTTGTCTGATTTTTGGCTGTATTCGGCAACCAGGCAGTGGGGCTCTGCTTCATTTCAGCTGTTTGCCGGTGTAGACAATATTTTCGACAAATCTTACCGCAACCATTTAGCAACCAACAGAGGATTGATCCTGACTGAACCCGGAAGAAATGTATTTCTGAAACTCGTGATGAGTTTTTGATTTCTCCTGATAACGGTCTGCTTTTCAATAAAAATAACTTGTTAGATTTAGACCGTTCGAAATGCCTAAACAGAACGGTGTATGATAAATCGTGAATTGCTGAATCCCAGCAGTATAGTCGTGATCGGAGCATCGAATGATATCCGGAAACCCGGAGGAAAGATGCTCAAAAACATAATTGACCACGACTATCGTGGACAGTTATTTGTGGTAAATCCAAAAGCAGCAGAAATTCAGGGAGTTAAGTCGTATCCTGATGCCGAAAGCCTGCCGCAGACTGAATTAGCTATTCTGGCGGTTCCGGCTGCTGCATGCCCGGCATTAGTCAGGACCCTGACTCAGGAGAACGGCACCCGGGCGTTTATCATCATTTCAGCTGGATTTTCGGAGGAAAATGCCGCAGGAGCTGCCCTTGAACATGAAATTGTCCATATCCTGAATAAAGCCGGTGCCTGTCTGATTGGTCCGAATTGTATCGGTGTGATTACGACTGCCTTTGCAGGATCGTTTGCTTTGCCGATACCGAAATTGGATCCGAAGGGTGTCGATTTCATTTCCGGTTCGGGCGCAACCGCAGTGTTTATCATGGAATCTGCAACTCCAACCGGGCTTACTTTTTCCAGTGTATTCAGTGTGGGAAATTCAGCTCAGCTGGGGGCTGAAGAGGTGCTGGAATATCTGGATGAAACTTTTGATCCCGAAGCTTCAAGCAAGGTTAAACTTTTATATCTCGAAAGCATACAAAAGCCGGCAAAACTGCTCAAACATGCTTCGTCGCTGGTGCGCAAAGGCTGCAGGATAGCTGCGGTTAAAGCCGGGAGTTCCGAAGCCGGAAGCCGTGCGGCCTCGTCTCATACGGGAGCGCTTGCCACACCTGACACTGCAGTAGATGCCCTGTTCAGAAAAGCAGGGATCGTTCGCTGCTTTGGCCGGACGGAACTGGTTACCATGGGTGCCCTTTTTATGCATAAAAAGCTGGAAGGGAAAAGACTGGCCATCATCACACATGCCGGTGGACCGGCGGTGATGCTTACCGATATTCTTTCGAATGGCGGACTACAGGTTCCCCCAATTTCGGGCCCGGCAGCTGAGCAGCTGCTGACAAAACTATATCCCGGATCTTCAGTGTCTAACCCGATTGATATTCTGGCCACGGGAACCGCAGAGCAAATGGATGCCGTAATCGAATGTGCCGATAAAGAGATGGATAACATCGACGGAATGTGTATTATTTTCGGTAGCCCGGGACTTACATCGGTTGGGCCGGTTTACGATCTGATCAATGAAAAGATGAAAACCTGCCGTAAACCGATCTATCCGATATTTCCATCGATAGTCAATGCGGGTGAGGAAATCGCATCATTCCTGGCAAAAGGGCGAATAAACTTTCCGGATGAGGTACTGTTCGGGCAAGCACTGACCAGGGCCTGCAAAACTCCTGACTTATCCGCACCTGTCAGAAATGTGACCGGTCAGGCTCATCGGAATATCAGAAAACTCATTAACAAGTATTCCGATGGCTATCTCACCCCTGATCAGGTTCAGGATTTGCTTGATGCTGCCGGAATTAACAGGATATCTGAGCGGGTGGTGAATACTGTCGAGGAGGCTGTGAGTTCAGCCCTTTCACTGGGCTTTCCGGTTGTCATGAAGGTAGTTGGACCGATACACAAAACCGATGTCGGAGGGGTGATCCTGAATCTCTCCAATCATGAGGATGTCGAATCTGCCTTTGACCAGCTCATGTCAATCGATGGGGCCACCGGTGTGCTGATGCAGCCGATGCTCCGGGGCAGGGAACTGTTTGTCGGGGCAAAACGCGAGAATCCTTTCGGCCACCTGATTATGATCGGACTCGGCGGGATTTTCATTGAAGTGCTGAAAGATGTCAAATCCGGACTAGCACCCTTGTCAAGGCATGAGATTTCGATGATGATCAATGAGCTGCAGGCAAAAAAGCTGCTAGAGGGTGTTCGTGGTCAGCAGGGAGTTGCGATTGAGAAGTGGATCGACCTGGTTGCAGGAGTTTCGGACCTTATTGAATCGGCACCGGAAATTGCCGAGATGGATCTGAACCCCGTTATGGGGTTGATCGACAAAGTAGTTACCGTTGATGCCAGAATCAGGATCGAAAAGTAAGAGCGAATTTTTTATATTTGACTAAACAACTAATTGATATGAATAAAATTGCAATTCTTTATGGTCCGACCGGTGGCAACACTGAAAGGGCTGCCCGCATGATTGCCGGTGCTTTCGGGGAGCTTTCAACCGAATTGATCCCGGTTAAAGAAGCTGGTGGCAAAGATCTTTCACCCTACTTAGGGATCATTTTCGGGGGCCCGACTGTTGGCAGCAACACCTGGGCTGATTCAAACCAGCGAAATGATTGGGATCTCTTTTTGACCCAACTGCATAAGATGAATCTGCATGGGAAAAAATGTGCCGTTTTCGGGCTTGGTGATCACGTGAGCTACTCATTCTATTTTGTGGACGATATCGGAGTCATGGCCGATCGTATCCTCGAAACCGGTGGTACCCTGATCGGATCGGTTGGTCCTGAAGGATACACTTTTGACGAGTCGAAGGCATTCCGTGACGGTAAATTTGCGGGATTGCCGCTGGATGAGGACAATGAACCGGAAAAAACTGAGGACCGGATCAATCGTTGGGTTGAACAACTGAAAAAAGAGTTTTGATATTTGAAAGGCCCACATATCTGATTGATCCGGAAATTTGCAAATCAAATATCCGGGCAATGGCTGCGAAGGCATCCCGCTCGGGGGTGATATTTCGTCCCCATTTCAAAACCCATCAGTCTTTAACGATCGGACGCTGGTTTCGTGAGGCTGGTACCCGTTATATAACGGAATCGTCACTGGTCGCAGCCGGATATTTTGCTTCTGACGGATGGAATGATATTACGGTTGCTATCCCGGTGAACCTGAGGGAAATCGATCAGATCAACAGGCTGGCTTC
>JAQWAJ010000351.1 GCA_028707745.1 Bacteroidales bacterium
TCTTCCGATCTCTGCTTTATAAAAAAGGCGGCTCCTGGGTTGAGGTAAAGACCAGGGGCGAGTATGGCGTTAAAAAAGATCAGTATAACAAACTCGAATTTGAACCGGTTACCACTACCGGATTGAAACTCGATATCCGGCAACCCGATAATTTTTCTACCGGGGTGCAGGAGTGGGTTGTGAAGTGATCAACAGGCAGCTTAATGCCGGCAAAGTCGTTGTAATCTGATGACGTTTCAGTAATACCAGATGGTCAACCGGAGCAATCTGCGCCGGATTTTCCATCGTGTTACGGTCGTGAAGTGAAGCTCCTTTAACCAGATACCCTTTGAGTTGGGTTCCCGGATATCCTTCGGGTAGTTTTATCTGTATCTGTTTGTCATTGATGCTGTTATTCACCATTTTGATGACCAGCCGGTTTGTGGCCGGATCGTGTGAGGCGACCGCACTGACTGAATCCGGAATACCGGTCATGGCGAGTCGTTGAGGGGCAAAATGCTCCCTCCACAATTTCATGACCACATAGTTAGGGGCCGCAAACCAACCCTGCTGATCGAAATTGATAAAGGCATTGTCCCAGGCTGACGCCGTGGTGTGACGGAGAAAGAGGGCCGGGCCTCCCATGGTGATGATATCTGAATTCTGTTCAAAAATGTTCAGCAGGTTTCCGGCATATAACCCGGTTCTCCAGTCGGTCGATTGAGCATTCCACTCCGAAACATAGATCCGGATAGCCGGATTGGCAGAGGCTGCAACTGCGGTTCTGAGCTTTTGGTAGAGACTTCCCTGTTCCAGAGCGGCAGAATAGTATCCGTCGGGATCAGAATAGTGATGGATCGACAGGATATCGAAGTCGGCGGCACATTCGTTCAGCACCATCTGGTTCCACTCCATATCGGTGCCATTGCCTCCGTGAGCGATAATGGTGATCGAAGGATCTGTTTTCCGCATGGCGGCGGCGAACAGTTTCACGGCCTGACTATACTTGTGTGGATCGGGTACGCGCGAGCGCCACAGCTCGTTGTCGATTTCCCAGTATTTTACGGCATAGGGTTCGGGGTGGCCGTTGGCGGCCCTGACGGCTCCCCAGGTGGAGGTAGCCGCACCATTGCAGTATTCGATCCATTCACAGGCTTCCTGAATCCAGGGAGCCCAGGCTTCAGGAGTACCGGCCCCTTCGTGAAATCCCGAGTTGATGACGAGCAACGGTTCGCTGTTCAGTTTCCGGCTCAGGGTGATGAATTCATCGGTACCCAGGGAGTTGACATCCTTATCATCCCAGATATTTTCGGGGAAAGCCAGGCGTTTGTGCTGAGGGCCGATGCCGCTTTTCCAACGGTATAGCTCGGCAAAACAACCTCCCGGCCACCGGATGACGGTTGGTTTGATGGCTGCCACCGCTTCATACAGATCTGGCCGGAATCCATCGTTTTTCATCGATTTATCAGACATCAGGCTGAGCTGGTCGATACTGGCTGAGCCTTTACCCGATACGGTGACGCAAAGTTGCAGGTTGCCCGATGCAGGTTGGGCGCTGAAAACAACAGGATACTCAACCCAGGAACCGGTGATTTTTTCAACCACTGATTCCGATACCGTGGTTTGACCATTTTTGAGCTGAACCGAAACATGAACACCCGCTGTTCCTTTTAACCAGATAGATCCGGTAATGATATTGCCTTGTTTTACGGCGAAATTTTCCTGTGAAACCGATACCGGTTGTGCATTTGGAATGGCAGTAATACAATGACTTCCGTTCAGGGCTCCTTTATTTTCGGCTTTCCAGGCCAACGGGTCCGATGCTTTCCAGTGCCGAGGAAACGCAATGTTTTCAGGCACTTCAGGCAATCCTTTGTACAGGATGTTTCCGTTTGTACCGGTAACCACGAGATTCCGGTAACTGACGGCGGTACTCCAGGAGCCGATCCCGACAGCCCCGTGAAGGATCGGTTGTTTATCATCCGTGTAGTTGAATATCAGCTCGTTATTCAGATAAACCCTGATCCGGTTGCCTGAGACTGCTACTTTGACCAGAATCCATTCCTTTTCCGGTATCCTGCCTTTAACGAAAGGGGTGATGACCTCGCGGCTATTGCCCACTTCTTTCTCGATGCAGTGCTGCGTATTACCCCAGCCGCCGAGGTTCATCCAATAGAAGTTATGGTCGTCAACTGCTCTGAAAAGTATAAGAAATCCCTCGTAGCCACTGTCTTTGCGGGCTTCCAGGGTAAACTCATAATCTGTCCATGCCGGGTCTCCGAAAATCAGCTTTACATCGCTGAGCTTTTCTGATTGAGAAACAACCCCGTTGCCGGCTGTCCAGATCGGTTTGCTCTCAAACTCCTCGAAACTCCGGTTCCAAACCAGGTCGCCCCACAACCCTCCGTTTGCCGAGTGATAGATGTGCTCGTAGAAGTGTCCGTAAAGCAATGGCGAGATTGCTACAACAGGTGCAGCAGTAGCGATTACCAACTGGGTCCTGTTGGGCTGTGACTGTTTGCAGCCGCCGATCACAAGAGAACAGACCATTGCAAGGAGTATTCCTCTTTTCATAATTGAAGTGTTTGATTAACACTTAAAGATAGGCGCAATTTTTGCATAGTCCGGCCTGGTGTGTAAAAAATCGAAATAAATGAGCATGTTTAAATAATAAGTGAGATTATTATTTGGATTTTGATTTTTGTGTCTTATATTTATACTGCTGTTTAACATCTTTTAACGTTTAAAACAGATTTGGCTTTTATCAGGTAACGCAAAGTGTGATTGTTGAATAATAGAGTGTCTTTTCATGAAAAGGGCTGTCCTTCGGGGTGGCCTTTTTTATTTGTAGATTTACGGCCATTATCAAAACGAAATGGAATTCATTCAACAGGTGATTGATTGGTATATGCAGAATATCAGTTATTTGACTGTATTTATTCTGATGTTGATTGAGAGCACGATACTGCCGATGCCTTCAGAGCTGGTGATACCACCTGCTGCTTATCTGGCAGCGAAAGGTGACCTGAACATTTTTCTGGTGGTTTTAGCGGGTACCAGCGGGGCGCTGATCGGATCGCTGATCAACTATGTGGTCTCCTATACCCTGGGACGGAAGATTGTATATGCGTTGGCTGACACCCGGCTGGCCCGTCTGATGCTGATTAACCCCGAAAAGGT
>JAQWAJ010000352.1 GCA_028707745.1 Bacteroidales bacterium
TCCGATCTCCTGAACAAGACATTGGCCCCGCATGAACAGATCAAACGATTCAGGCTGGTTGAGGACGAATGGAGCTCTGCAACCGGGGAACTGTCGCCAACCCTGAAACTAAAACGAAAAGTGCTGTATCAGAAATACGATGAACTCGTCGGCGAAATTTACAGCATGTCTAAGAGCGCCGACGAATAAGCCACAGGAAAATAAAGGTAAGCAGACCGTTAATCAGGAGTAGTTCGAAACTGAACACATAGTTCATCCACTGCTGCGAAAAGTGCTGCAAAAGGTAGGTCAGTACAGGAGCCACTATTACGACAAACGGAACCAGCCGGTCATTGATCTGGTATTTGGTGAACATCCCGAACGCATAGAGTCCGAGCAAGGGTCCATAAGTATATCCGGCAATTGTAAATATGGAGTCGATCACACTCCGGTTATTCAGCGCCTGAAACAGCAGGATGATCAGCAGAAATAAAAATGTCAGAATGACGTGAACGCGGTTTCGCACCTTGCGGGTAACTTCCTCAGGAGCTTTCTCCATGTTCAGGATATCGATCGTCACCGAGGTGGTCAGGGCAGTCAATGCTGAATCGGAACTCGAAAATGCTGCCCCGACAAGTCCGATAATAAATAGGATTCCAACTATCGGTGTCAGAAAATTGCCGGTGGCAATCATCGGGAACAGGTTATCAGTAGCTGCAGGAATTTCGATATTCCGCGACCGGGCAAATATGATCAGCAGAGCACCGAGTATAAGGAACAGCAAATTGATCGGAATCAGGGAAAGGCTGAACCAGGTCATGTTTTTCTGTGAATCTTTCAGCGTTTTACAGCTCAGATTCTTCTGCATCAGGTCCTGATCCAATCCGGTCATGGTAATGGTGATAAACATACCTCCGATGAAATATTTGATAAAATGCCTGCGGTCACCACCAAAATCATCCCAGAAAAACATCTTTCCAATGCCTGTTTCGCGGATCTGAGAAGTCAATGACGCCCATCCCAGGTCGAGATCCTTCATCACAAAGACAATAGTCAGTACCAGGGCCGTAAGGAATATCAGGGCTAATACCGAATCGGTCCAGATGATGGTTCTGATTCCGCCCTTGTGCGTGTACAACCAGATCAGGCCCATGATAATCAACACATTAAAGGTAAATGGGATGTGCAACGCATCAAAAAAGGCCAATTGCAGAACGGCACAAGCCAGAAACAGGCGGGCCGCAGATCCTATCGTTCGGGATAAAAGAAAAAACGAGGCTCCGGATTTATAAGTCCAGTATCCGAAACGCTGATCCAGGTATCCGTATATCGAGGTGAGTTTCAGCTTATAATAAAGGGGCAGCAACAGCCATATAATCACCTGATAACCTGCAAGATAGCCAAACACCATCTGCATATAGGCAAACTGGCTGGTGACAACCCATCCGGGCACGGAAATGAAGGTGACTCCCGAAATGGAGGCGCCGATCATTCCGATGGCCACAATGTACCAGGGAGATTTGCGGTTGCCGATGAAAAAGCTCTCATTATTGGCGCCCCTGCTGGTTAACTTCGAAATAAGCAGGAGTAATCCGAAATAACTGACGAGAATGACTACGATCCAGATAGGGTTCATTGTTTTGCAGTAGATGGCGCAAATAAAGTTAAAAAATTGCGAATCGATGGTAACGATGTTACTTTTGAGCATTAAACAAGGATCATGGATTCATCAAAATACACATCGAGATTGCTCGAAAAGGCTGTCAATGAATTCGCCAGGCTACCCGGTATCGGCCGGAAAACGGCGTTACGGCTGGTACTGCACCTTTTAAGGCAGGATGTGTCGGAATCGGAATCGCTCGCGTCCAGTTTGTTACAGCTGAGAAAAGAGATTCATCATTGCAAAATTTGCCATAATATATCTGATCAGGAAATTTGTCAGGTCTGTTCAAATCCCGCCAGGGACCGGTCGCTGATCTGTGTGGTTGAGAATATCCGCGACGTGATGGCCATCGAATCAACCCAGCAGTACAGCGGAGTTTACCATGTACTGGGAGGCATCCTTTCGCCGATGGATGGTATCGGGCCGGCCAATATTACCGCCAATTCATTGGCTGAGCGCGTGGCATCTGGAGAAGTCAGGGAGGTGATACTGGCGCTCAGCGCCACGATGGAAGGGGATGCCACCAATTTTTTCATTTACCGCAAACTTTCGGCATACAATATAAAAATAACTACCTTGGCTCGTGGCGTAGCCATTGGTGACGAACTCGAATTCACGGATGAGATTACCCTCGGCCGCTCGCTGCTGAACCGGACACCTTTTGAAGAATCGATCCGTAAACCGTAAGATACTATTGACAGCCTATGAAACCCATCCGGATATCGGTTATCATTGTCAGTTACAACGTCAGGTTCTTCCTTGAGCAGTGTCTCAAGTCGGTGTACCGTGCCGGCCAGGGCATCCCGATGGAGGTTTTTGTGGTTGACAATAATTCAGCCGATGGCTCCTGTGTGATGGTCAGGGATCAGTTCCCGGAGGTCATTCTGATTGAAAATACGGAGAACACCGGTTTCTCTAAAGCCAACAACCAGGCGATGAGAATTGCCGCCGGCGAATATCAGCTGATCCTGAATCCCGATACAGTAGTCGAAGAGTCGACCTTTCAGAAAACGCTGGAATTCATGGATAGTCATCCCGATGCCGGAGCCCTGGGCGTAAGAATGATCGACGGCAAAGGAGCATTCCTGCCCGAATCCAAAAGGGCGCTCCCTACCCCGTGGGTCTCCTTTTACAAGGTTTTCGGATTATCAGCCCTATTTCCGCGCTCAAGGAAATTCGGACAATACCACTTAGGCTATCTTCCTCAGGATGAAATCAATCCGGTAGATATCCTTCCGGGCGCCTTTATGTTTATCCGAAAATCCGTTCTCGACAAAATCGGTTATTTCGATGAGTCATTTTTTATGTACGGGGAGGATATCGACCTGTCGTACCGCATTTGTCTGGCCGGTTTCAAGAACTATTATTTCCCCGAAACCACGATCATCCATTATAAAGGGGAAAGCACCAAGAAAGCGAGTATGAATTATGTCAGGATGTTTTATCAGGCCATGATCATTTTCGCAGTCAAGCATTTTTCAAAGAGCAATGCCCGATGGTTCTCTTTTTTTATCC
>JAQWAJ010000353.1 GCA_028707745.1 Bacteroidales bacterium
ACGGGTAATATCGGTATAAATATCAAGCATTCCGCTGTAGTAGTGGCCCATGCAACCCATTCTGTTGTGTGACATGATTTTGGCAACCCGGGCCGCTTCCACCCATTCTGATATCTCTTCCCAGCAATCCGGATCATGGTGCAGCACACCGGTTATCTGATGAAATTTAATACCGGTGCGCAGGAATACACTGGCGATTTCAGGGGCCGGGCAGGCTGAACAATAGGCAAGCCATTCACCGGTCATTTTTGTGCGGTTTTGCATTTTATTGAACCGGCCATAATCGATAGCCTCCTCCGGTGCCAGATTCAGAATCACTACCGGTACCTTTGCCCGCTGAACAACCGGTAACACAGTTGACGACAAAGCATAGGTTGTTACATATAAAAATATGATATCAACGTCTGCCTGGCGGAATTCATGGCCGGCATCAAAAGCCTTGGGTGCATTATCGATTAAACCCAGATTGATCACGTTGGCCTCATGTTTAACCAACTTCAGGTGAATTTCTGAGAGGTAACCTTCGAGCCGCTCTTTTAATCCGTCAAACTGGGGCCAATAGGTATCCAGTCCAATACCGAAAAGTCCGATATTCAGTTTTTTATAATCTTTCATAATTTTTTATTCTTGCTGATAAAAACATTGTTACAGAAGTATATAATACGACGCCGCAGATCAACCATTTCACAACCTCAAGCGGCAGGGATTTCACGATATAGGCGGCCAGAAAAACTCCTAGTATCCCGGAAACCGACAGAGCAACAGCCACTTTGGGATTATAGGCCTTCGCTTTAATGAATCTCCATCCACCGGCAGCCATCAGCAGAGCCGTTGCAGTCATCATGATCGGGAAAGCGGTTTTCGGATCCATTCCAAACGTATAAACCAGCGCCATACAAGGAGCATAGAAGCCAACCCCGATGGTTTGCAGGGCTCCAAAAATAAAACATAAAACGAGAACAATGGCAAGTTTCCAACCTTCCAGTCCGGTTGCCACACCACCCAAAGGAATCAGGTGAAGTAATCCGCCGAGAATAGTAGCAGCAACAAGCAATAATCCCCAGCCCATTCCCAACTGAATATTCCGTTTTGGCATTTTTGAAACCACACCGGCACCAAGAACTGCACCTAATGGCGCTGCGATCGACATGGAAACCAGGGTTATCGGATCAACCTGAACAGCGGTCATGAAAATGAAAGCCTGAGTAATGGTGGCGAAAGCATTCCCCACATTCATGGTCCCCGGAATCAACCTGTCGTCGATGATCCTGAATATCTTAAAGATTGCCGTTTGCTGGGCAAAACTACCGATGCCCAGGGTATCCAGAAAATTGGTCACAAAACCGGTAGCCAGGGGCGGGTACCAGGATTGATCAGACAAAGATTTACGCGATTTAAAGACATCTCTCAGGTAGTAGAATCCAAACAGGCTGGACATTACCCCCAGAACAGCTTTCAAAATTAGCACCATAGTTTAGATTTTCGGGAGCGACTTGTATGCCTTAAAATTAACAGAATCTTTTTCAATACATTTGGCTTTCAAACATCCCTTACATTGACTCACAATTCAATTTCAAAAACCATGAAGAAATTAATGACTTTTCTATTGATTGTGGTATCTGTAGCCGCCGGTGCCCAAACTAAATCCATTCACTATTCGCGCCCATTAACCACAGATATCCCCGAAAATAACGGGATGTCCTCCGAACGTCTTTCGAGAATCGATTCCATGTGCCAGAAAGCGATAAAGAATGGAGATGTTCCCGGAATGGTTGCTTTAGTTGCCCGAAACGGGAAAATCGTTTATCACAAGGCGTTCGGTTTATCCGACTATCCAGCAAATAAACCGATGAAAAAAGATGACATTTTTCGTATTGCCTCCCAAACCAAAGCCATCACAGCAACCGCAGTCATGATGCTTTGGGAGGAAGGTCGATTCCGTTTGGATGATCCGATATCAAAATACATACCTGAGTTCAAGAACCCTCAGGTTTTTTCAACCTTCAACGAAAGCGACAGCACCTGGACAGGCACTCCCGCCAATAAGGAGATCACGATCAGGCATCTGCTGACCCATACTTCAGGAATCGGATATGGAGCCATTGATGGTGATAAAAGCTTTCAGAAGATATATGGGAAAGCAGGCATTTCTGATCTGGGAACAACTAAAGACATTACTGTTGCAAACAATATTAAGAAGCTGGCCAAAATGCCATTACATCACAACCCGGGAGAAAAATACACCTATGGCGAAGGGCTGGATGTACTTGGGTATTTCGTGGAAGTGATATCCGGAATGCCTTTCGATCTGTTTTTAAAAACCCGGATTTTTGAACCACTGGGGATGAATGACACCTATTTCTATCTGCCTGATCATAAAGCCAGCCGTTTGGTCCCGATACAAACCCCTGCAAACGGGAAATGGATTCATTATCCGGCTACTTTTCTCGATCCTGACTATCCGGCTAAAGGGGCCAAAAGCTATTTCTCAGGCGGAGCCGGGCTCTGTTCCACTGCAAAAGATTATGCAACCTTTCTCCAGATGTATCTTAACGGGGGCGAATTGAACCACATCCGGATTTTGAGCCGAACCACCGTACAGCTCATTATGCAAAACCAGTTTCCGGATCTTTTTAAAGATAAGGGAGATCATTACGGACTGGTTTTCGGTGTAGTGGATCAGAAAGGCCGGAATACGGGTGGTCTGGGTGCTGAAGGCACTTTTTACTGGGGCGGTTATTTCAACACCAGTTATTTTGCCGATCCTACTGAACAGATCATCGGAATCCTGATGAAACAGACAATGGATGCAAAAAGCGACAACACCGGATGGCAATATAAAATTCTGGTGGAATCTGCAATCGATGATTGAAGATTTCCAATGTTAATTGTTTTTATTAACTTTGATCGTCCCCGTCCATGATGATCATAACTTTAATCCGCCAAACTGGTTTTGCAAGCTGGCACAATGAATCCTGTGATATGAAAACAACACATTCATTATCCTCATTCCTTTTCGGACTGTTTTTATTTTCAGTTACAGCAATCCCGCTGTATTCTCAACAGCTCGAGATCAGTTACAGCCGGGGCTCTGGCTCCTACATGACATTCGGTACATGGGAGGGTTATTCAATTGGCTGGAACC
>JAQWAJ010000354.1 GCA_028707745.1 Bacteroidales bacterium
AGATATCGACATCCTGGCCGCTGAATCCGGTTGTTGTTTCCCTGTTCTCTGTCGTTTTTAATATTCTCTGTCGTTTTTCAGCAACCGACGACCTACTGATTGAGCAGGGGCCTTTAACACACCCGCCTTCACAGATCATCAGCTCCAGAAAGAGAGAACCGCTGGTTTTCCATCCCTCCAGATTATTGAGGACCTCCCTGACACTGGTTATTCCTGAAAATGCCATATAGGAGGCATCTGTCACCGAGGTCTGCTGCTTCATCGTTGCAATCATTCCGCCATCAACCGGAAAATAGCTCCCCCTGCCGGCCCTTACCGGGATGAAAGTCTCGCCCGGTTTGCCCCCGCTGAGCTCCCATCCGGGATAGTTCATATCCAGAAAATCATGCAGGTCGCGGAAGGTAAGCGCGTAATCCGTATATTCGGGGTAATCGTCTGATTCCCCTTTCTTTGCGATACACGGGCCAAAAAAAGCCGTCTGGTATCCATAGATTTCCTTCAGCATCCTGGAATGCGCCTGCATGGGCGATAATACCGGAACCAGATACCCGGCCAGCTGAGGATAATATTTATTGATCAGCCTGACTACCGAAGGACAGCAAGATGAGATGTAGATGCCCTCAGGCTGACTTTCCAGCCATTTTGTAGTCTCCCGGGCGACCAGTTCCGCACCCAGCGCAGTCTCCGAAACTCCTGCAAAACCGAGCTTTTTTAAAGCCCCAACCAAAACATCCGGATCAACCCCCGGAAAATCACTAACGTAGGAGGGAGCCAAACAGGCTATAACCGAATCACCCCGGTCAAGACTGCCCGAAAGCAAATGGAAGTCGTCCCTGACTTTTTTCGCCCCGGCAGGGCAGACCTGCACACAATGACCGCAGTAAATACACTCCGTTGCAATCACTGAGGCACTGCTCCCCTCAACTTTGATGGCTTTCACCGGGCACTGCCGCAGACACTTATAACAATCCTGACAATTGTTTTTTTCCGTATAAATCGGACTCACCCGCTGTCTCTTCCGGCTCACAATCACTTCGCTTGCTCCTGTTTGGCCCGTTTCCATCTCTGATTTTCTTAAATTATTTTACTGCTAATTCAATAACAGTAAGGCAACGATTGTGCCAAACGATGTAGCGGCCTTACAATAAGATGATTACATGTTTTTATCCTGATGCTATTCCTTATAGTATGTCACGGAATCAGACAATAACTACCGGATCGATTGTAATAAAAGAGGACACTGTCCTTGTATAGGACAGTACTGGCCCTGGAATGCATCTGTTCCTGGGGTTGCTTGTAGCCAGAGACGAGATTCGGAAAGCTCTAATGGCTCATTTTAGTTATGGGAAAACTGTCTATTTCGCATCCTTTACACACCGCACCGAATAAGACCAGCTCGTAAATTGATATCCAGATTGCATCTGGCGTTTTATGTTATCAAATGAAATAATCCAGGTGCTGAGCGACCCATCGCCCGAAGGTTTGGTGGCTGTCCAGTAGTGTCCGTATTTGCCTTTACCGGTCAGGACCTTCGGTTTTACCCGACTGTTCATCATCCCCGCTAGAATGGCGTTAAATCCGGATTTGCCGCCAGGTAACAAATCTTCATAACTATACTGGCTTAATAATTGATTCCATTCGCTTTTGGAAGGGATTCTCCAACCATCCGGACAAATTGTGCCTACCTTTTCGGAGGGGTATAAACATCCATAATCAATAGAAAAACTGGAGTCCCTACGGTATTGCATATTCTTTGAAAACCACCACAGACCACCGATTTTCGCAATCCCATAATACTCATACCCGTAATCGTCAAACCGTTTATCAATAAAAATATCCATTTCATTGGTACCGGTCCCGATATAGATGTTTTTCATGATCGTATCTGTCAACCCACCTTCATCCGTAACCTCAACCGTAACGGGATAGATGCCGGGTTCGGAAAACACATGGAATAGTTCAACATTATTCCCATAATCATTATCCCAGACCCCATCTCCATTCCAATCCCATCTGGATAATAGCTGAGTAGGCGAGTTTTCCAAATCACGACTGTCCCACAGATCAAACCGGATTTTCGTGTCGGTATTGCCGCCTTGGGAGCTTGCATCCAGTACAGCCACCGGGGGCTGGTTTTTATGATTTACACTGACTTCTTTAACCACCTCGTTGATCAATCCCCGGTAATTCATCACCTGGAGCCTTACTTTTTGTTTGGTGATCAGTTTGAAACTGTGGTCAGCAACCGGATTGTCACTGAACTGGGTCTCAAAAATGCGGTCGTTATTCCAATCCCATTTGTACTGCATCGGAAGATCCGGAAATTCTGAATCGTGCGACAGAGAGCCATCAAAAAATATCGGATCTTCGGTTACCGGAAATGCGGGCGTCCAATTGAAATCCGCAACGATCGTGGAGTCCCAGATGGTGGCTTCCATCTTGCCGGCAACCTGAGCCGTTAATCCCATCGTATCCTGAACCTCCACCACCGGTCTGATCGTTCCCAGTTCGGTGAATTGGTGTTTACATATAGCAGAATCACCAAATGAGGTGTCGAAGGTACCATCTCCGTTAAAATCCCATCTGAACTTCAATGTTTCGATGGAATCCTCATCATCTTTGGTCCCCGTTGCATCTAAAGTAAACCAGGTAAACGGATTTCCGGTATAGGGAGTGATCGCCAGTTTGGGCTGTGGTTTTGAATAACCCTGATCAACCTGGATTTCAAACTCTGTAGTGTCTGATAATCCGTTTAAATCCATCATAATTACTCTGGTCGTTTTGCCTCCGGCGATATAGTATCTGTGTTCGAACTGAATTTTGTCGGAGAACGGAGTATCCCAGACCCCGTCGTTATCCCAATCCCACTTGAAAAACAGCTCGTTTTGATCTGGCCTGTCAAGGAATGATTTGCTGAAATCGAACTTAAATACCGTGGTGGTCAGTCCATTATCCGGAGAAGGTGAGCAGTTGATTTGTGGCGGCAAATGGACCTTGTCCTCCTCCCTGCATCCGGCGAGCAAAAGCGTCAGGCCTGCCAGAAATAGTATCCGGTTTGTTGCGTATGCCATGGCTAGTGAAATTGAATCGATATATTGGTTACCTGGTTTTTGATGGAAACGATCTTACCCCCGGTATAATT
>JAQWAJ010000355.1 GCA_028707745.1 Bacteroidales bacterium
CCATCGCCCTGGTTTACCAGAAACTATGGATTCTTCACCCCGACACCGATGTACTGGCCTGCCAATGAAGCCGCCGGGACTAATCTGAAAAAGGGAGATACCCTTCACCTGCGTTACCGCGTTCTGGTTCACTCAGGCGACACCAAAACGGCTGGCATCGCCGAAGCGTTCAGCCATTTTAGCAACTAACCCGTCACTCGTCACTCGTCACTTGTCACTCCTTGAATTAACAGATATGAAATACACATTATTCGTTCCACTGGTTTTTGCATCCCTCCTATTGGGCAGTTCCAATGGACTATTCGCCCAGAAAAAGGCAGCACCGGTATTTGCAGAAGGCATGACGCAGAAGGTCGCTGAATTCAGTGATCCGGCTGATTGGATTATCGAAGATCTGTGGGTTGAAACGGAGTTCGATACGGATGGAGATGGGAAACCTGACCGTATGCATGTGGATGTAACCCGTCCGAAACAAACCCAGACCGAAGGGCTTAAGTTGCCGGTGATCTATGAATCGAGCCCTTACTTTGCCGGTGTGGGTTCCGGGGAACTGCAATATTTCTGGAATCCCCGCCAGGAGCTGAACACGGCTCCGGTCGCCCGAAAAAAAATGCCTCCGATCGTTCCCCGGATCAAGCGGCCGGTGATCTCCAAAGCTCAGGTCGAGGTATGGGTTCCACAGGGATATATCGTGGTACACTCTTCATCTCCCGGAACCGGTCTTTCACAGGGGTGCCCGACTGTGGGGGGCGACAACGAATCGCTGGCACCGAAAGCCGTAATCGACTGGCTGAATGGCCGTGCCAAAGGATTTACCACCCCGGATGGCAATGAACAGGTTTTTGCCACCTGGACCACCGGAAAGGTAGGCATGACCGGCACCTCATACGACGGAACCCTGCCGCTGGCAGCAGCAACAACCGGTGTTGAAGGGCTTGAAGTGATCATCCCGATAGCTCCCAACACTTCCTATTATCACTATTACCGGTCAAACGGACTGGTCAGGTCGCCGGGCGGCTGGCTTGGTGAAGATATCGATGTACTCTATGATTTTATCCATAGTAATCCGGAGCATTGTGCCTACTGCGATTCAGTCATTCGTGACGGGGAGCTGGCCCGGGGTCAGGACCGGGTCACTGGTGATTATAACGATTTTTGGGCCGGCAGGGATTATCTGAATGACCTTGGCCCGATGAAGTGTGCCATGCTCATGGCCCATGGGTTCAATGACTGGAACGTGAATCCGGAACATAGTTTAAGAATTTACAATGCAGTGAAGGCCAAAGGCTTGCCGTGTCAGATCTATTATACTCAGGGTGGACATGGGGGTGAACCCCCGTTCGAAATGATGAACAAGTGGTTTGCCCACTACCTGCATGGGGTTGATAATGGAGTTCCCGGAGGGCCCAAAGCCTGGATCGTCCGTGAAAAGGATAATAATAAAAACCCTACCGCTTATGCTGATTATCCTAATCCCGATGCACGACCGGTGATATTATTTCTTAAAGCCGGCGCACCAAAAGCCGGGGAACTGATTGTGAACCAGATACCTGGCCAAGGAAAAGAAATGTTTGCTGATAATGTATCTTTCAGCGGAGATGCTCTGGCTCAAGCCGAATGGACCACCCACCGACTGATCTATCTTTCACCTGCTCTCAACGACGACCTGCATCTGTCAGGCACCACTTCAATCACGATACGCCTGGCCTGCAACAAGCCCGCAGCCAACCTTTCGGTCTGGATGGTGGCTCTCCCCTGGAACAATAACAGAAATGCCCGGATCACCGACAATATCATAACCCGCGGCTGGGCCGATCCTCAGAATTATAAATCCCTGACGCACGGTGAACCTTTGGTCCCCGGAAAATTTTATGATATGACTTTCAATCTGCAACCGGATGATCAGATTATTCCGGCCGGGAAACAGATTGGACTGATGATTTTTTCGAGCGACCGCGATGTGACTCTTTGGCCGGAGCCCGGTACCGAACTAACGGTTGATGTAGATGCAACCTCCATCGTTCTGCCGGTGGTCGGAGGTGCAGAGGCGTATACGAAGGCGGTTGGGAAATAAGGCATTGGGCGAAGGGCTGAGGGCGAAGGGTAAAGGGGGAGACTGTAGTCCGTTACGCGTTACGCGTGACACATAACGGGAAACTCCGTGTATCTGAGGGTAACCAGTGCTATCCATCCTGCTCTGGCGAGGACCTTGTTTCGGACCATAAATGCTGATAAATTGGAACATTAAATAATATCCAAATTATGAAAAAACTGTTGTTAGCCTTGTTTGCCGGATTCTTTATTTCAGTATCCGGTCAGGAAATTATTCAGACCAGGAAAATCTGGAATCAGGCTCCGCATAACGCTTTTACTGACCTGGTGCGATACAAAGGTTCATTCTATTGCGTGTTCCGTGAGAGCGCCAAGCATGTTCCGGCCGGCCGATCGGAAAACGGACAGATCCGGATATTGAAATCACGCAAGGGCGACAAATGGGAAAGCATCGCGCTACTGAAAAATGAGCAATTTGATCTGAGAGACCCGAAAATCTCAGTCACTCCCGATAACAGGCTGATGGTGCTCATGGGCGGATCGGATTACACGACCGGGAAACTGGGGGCCAGGGTGGCCCATGTTTCGTTCAGTAACGACGGACTCCGGTTCTCAGACCCACAACCGACGATTGTTGATGAGGCAGTCAGGACAGATGCCGATTGGATTTGGCGGGTTACCTGGTTTAAGGGAACCGGATATGGTGTTTTGTATCAATCGAATCAACCTGACGGGGAGTTCCTGGCCCGGGTGGTGAGTACCCGGGACGGAATCCATTATCAGCTGGTCAGTAATCTCGATCTGAAGGGTAAACCCAATGAATCGACCATCAGGTTTGAAGGCGACCGGATGTATGTGGTAGTCAGGCGTGAGGCTAAGGAGAATAATAACGGCATGTTCGGATTTAGTGATCCTCCATATCAAACCTGGAAGTGGATAGATCTGGGGATTCGGCTGGGAGGACCGGAATTTGCTTTTGTGGCTCCGGGCAAGATTGCCCTGGGTACCCGCGTGTATCACACGGCCGAAGTGAGCGGTCACAAAACCGGTGTTCTGTTTATGAATACAGATGGTAAGAGCGAAAAG
>JAQWAJ010000356.1 GCA_028707745.1 Bacteroidales bacterium
AAAGGAACCCCGCTAAATTCCGATATCAGCTCGGGCCACAAAAGCATCGTGCTGGTACAACTGGGAAATATCGCCCAACGCGTGGGCCATTCACTGGAAATCAATCCTGACAACGGACATATCCTGCATGATTCGCAAGCCGCCAAATTGTGGTCGAGAGAATATGAAAAGGGTTGGGAAATGACCCTCTAATATCGCTGTTGATGAACAAAAAATCCTCTGCACTCTCGATTGCCATCGTTGGCCTGATGTTTTTTATATTCGGATTTGTCTCGTGGGTAAATGCCATCCTCATACCCTATTTTAAGATCTCCCTCGAGCTCACCAACTTCCAGTCGTACCTGGTTGCTTTCGCCTTTTACATCGCCTATTTCGTAATGTCGATGCCCGCCTCACTCCTTCTCGAGAAAGTCGGATTCAAAAAAGGGATGATGTTCGGTTTCTGGATCATGGCGCTGGGAGCCGCACTCTTTGTACCGGCGGCCCTAACCCGAACGTATGGGCTCTTTCTGCTCGGGCTCTTCTCCATCGGAACCGGACTCGCGATCCTCCAAACCGCCGCCAACCCCTACATCACCATCGTAGGACCCATCGATCGCGCCGCCCAGCGGATGAGCATCATGGGGATTTGTAACAAACTGGCCGGTATCCTGGCTCCGCTCGTATTTGCAGCCGTAGTGCTGAAAGTCACCGACAGCGACCTGTTTAACGCACTCAAGGACGGCACGATGTCGGCCTTCGATAAAGAGATCGCGCTCACCAGTCTCATCCGGAGAGTCATCCTGCCCTACAGCATCCTGAGCGGACTCCTGCTGCTGGTGGGACTCCTGGTGTACAAATCTCCGCTGCCGGAGATCAATACCAGTCAGGCCAACCAGGAAGAAACCGATGCTGACCACGGGGGCCGAACCAGCATCCTGCAGTTTCCCTGGCTGATACTCGGCGCATTCGCCATCTTCTTTCACGTGGGTTCCCAAATTATCGCCATCGATACCATCATCGGCTACGCCCAATCCATGGGACTCAACCTGCTCGAGGCAAAAACCTTTCCCTCCTACACACTCGGAGCCACCATGACCGGCTACCTGATCGGCATCATCTGCATTCCCCGGTTCATCAGCCAGCGAAATGCACTCATCACCGTGACCACATTGGGGGTAATCCTCTCACTGGCCGTTCTGCTCACCCACGGCGATGTCGTGATTTTCGGACATCATACCGATATCTCCATCTGGTTTCTGGTAGCGCTCGGATTACCCAACTCGTTGATATACGCTAATATATGGCCTCTGGCTATCAAAGGATTGGGCCGGTTCACCAAACTCGGATCATCCCTGCTGGTCATGGGTTTATGTGGCAATGCCCTGACCCCGCTGATCTATGGCCGCCTGGCCGACGTCTGGAACGTGCACAATGCATATGTGATCCTGCTTCCCTGCTATCTTTACCTGGTCTTTTATGCCATATATGGTCATAAAATAACCCACTGGCGCCGGGTGAAAACCGCTTAATCCGCAACAAGATGGAACGACTGAACATCATCAACGGCAACATCATCACCCCAAACGGGATCATCGAAAATAGGACCCTGCTGATCGAGGGGGATAAAATATCAGGCATCGAATCCGGAAATCCTTTTTATAAGAATGCCCGTATTCTGGATGCCAATGGATTGTACGTATCCCCCGGATTTATTGATATCCATACCCATGGGGCCGGCGGACATGATTTTATGGATGGCACCGTCGAAGCCTTTCTGGGCGCCGCCGAAATGCACGCCCGGTACGGCACCACCTCACTGGTTCCCACAACCTGTGCCGGTAAAATAGATGAACTAAAACATACCCTCTCCATTTTCGGGGACGCCAAAAAGCAGAATAACCACGGGGCACAAATGATCGGACTCCACCTCGAAGGCCCCTATTTTTCGCTGAAGCAGAGCGGGGCCCAGGATCCGAAATATATCCACGATCCCGATCCGGCAGAATATGAGGAGATCGTCAGCAATTATCCCGATATCATTCGATGGAGCGCCGCCCCCGAACTTAAAGGGGCCCTGGAATTCGGCAGATTTATGACCCGCCACGGCATACTCCCCTCGATCGCCCACACCGATGCCATCTATGAAGAAGTTGCTGAGGCTTTTAAAAGCGGATTCACACACATCACCCATCTCTATTCCTGCATGACCGGAGTTACCCGCCGCAATGCCCTCCGCTATGCCGGGGTGATCGAAAGCGCCTATTTGATTGACGACATGACGGTTGAGATCATTGCAGATGGAATACACCTTCCCGCCAGCCTCCTGCAGTTGATTTATAAAATCAAGGGTACCGGTCGTATTGCCCTGGTCACCGACTCCATGCGCGCCGCCGGAATGCCCGAAGGCCCGAGCATCCTGGGCAGCCTGAAAGAGGGCCAACCGGTTATCGTGGAAGAGGGTGTGGCCAAAATGCCCGATCGCACCGCCTTTGCCGGAAGCGTGGCAACCGCCGACCGCCTGGTGCGAAACATGGTGAATATGGCCGGAGTCTCCCTGACTGATGCCGTTCAGATGATGACCGCCACACCTGCAAAAATCTGCAAAATATTTAATCAAACCGGCTCAATAGCGGTTGGCAAACAAGCCGATATTGTGATCTTTGACGAAAATATCACGGTTAATACCACTATCGTTAACGGTGAAATAATTTATTCGAAATAATGGAACAGGATTTTTTTGTCGACCGGCTTCATGTTTTTGTATATAAAACGAGGCAGGAGCTGGGAGCTGATGCCGCGTCAATGGCTGAAACCGTAATCGTTGATATGCTGAAGGACAAGCCGGAACTGAACATTATTTTTGCCGCTGCGCCCTCTCAGAATGAGTTTCTGAAGGCACTGACCCAATCTGAAAAAATCGACTGGGGCCGGATTAAAGCCTATCACATGGATGAATATATCGGTTTGCCCGACGATGCCCCGCAAAAGTTCAGCACCTATCTGAAAGAACACCTGTTCGACCGGGTCGGCTTTAAAACCGTCAACATCATCAACAGCGGTAACCCCTCTCCCGAAGACGAATGCATGCGATACACCTGTCTGCTCAAATCCAATCCTCCCGATATCGTTTGCCTGGGAATCGGTGAAAAC
>JAQWAJ010000357.1 GCA_028707745.1 Bacteroidales bacterium
TTTCAAAATCGGCAGGTATGAAAACAATGCCATGAACTTTTCTGGCATCAAAGGCCATACGGGCTTCCTCCATAGTTGTGAAGATCCCGGCAATGCTGAGATCCTTCGATGCATCAATATGACGCAGTAATTCGGCTGAACGTGGACTCTGTGACTGGTCTACTGCAGCTATCGGAACATTTTCCAATGTTTCGTTTTTATAAATCCCGCAATAGAGTATCGGGTAAACCAGAGAAGCCACCATGAAAATGATGACCACACCACGATCCTTGAACATCGCGCGGAATTCATTGATGAAAACCGAGTACGTGTCTTTGATGCCCGTGGTCAGCTGTTTGGTGAAAGAATGTTTATGTCGGTGAGCACTCATCTCGGAATTATTTAATTGGATAATGTTGATAGATTGCTGCTTTTTTCAACCGTCTGCCGACGAAAACCGGCAGGACTGTAAATGCCAGAAGTGCGGCAAAATAAATGGCCGAATACCCGGGATCGACCCCATGAAGCGCCTCGTTTACATAAATCCTGAAATAGTCACGGATCGGGAATAGTTCACTGAAAATCCGAACCATATTGGGCATGTGTTCTATGGGGAAAGTAAATCCGGCAAATGTAAATCCGAGTAATCCGTAAAATGCGGCTAGACAGAGCCCGTCGCGCAATACGGGGGTCAGCCCGATCAGGAGCACGCCAATAGCCTGATAGGCCAGAACAAAAAGGAAGGTGGTCAGGAACATCCACCAGATGCTGGAATTCATCGGGTACTTCATGTAGGAGTAAAGCAGCAAATCGCTGATGACTCCCAGCATAGTAAAAAGAACTGTATAGGGGAGGAGTTTCCCGGTCAGTGCTGCCACGATGGAATTATCAGCAGTACGAAACCACAGGCGCGAAGTACGCTCTTTCAATTCAATGCCGATGACGAAAACGGTCATAATCAGCACGACCAGCTGAAGTACCCCGGGAAGTAACAGATTCAGCAGATAGACGCCGTAATGAGCCCATGGGTTCCCGATCAGGTGTGAATCAATGGCAACCGGCTGGAGAATTCCCATGATCTGGCTTTCGTCAACTCCCTTTGCTCTTAACACCCTTTGTTGCACTCCGGCAGAAGTGAGCTCACTCATAAAGGAGATATCCTTGAGCAATAAGGAGCCGGCTATCAGATAAGCGTCGTTTGCATAGAAAGTCAGCTCGGGTCTGTGATAAGCCATGATTTCTTTTGAAAAATCCCTGGGAATGACCACAAAGGCATAAATATTTCCTTTTTGCATTTCCTCGCGGGCTTCCTGGTAATTAGACAGGTTCATGGCAATTTTGCCCTGCTGTGTGGCATCCAGGTTACGTATGAATTGTCTGGAAACGGATGAATTATCCAGATCGACCATTCCGATGGGCATTCTGATCGGTTGGCCTTCTTTGAAAAAGGTGAGGAAAAAAACATAACAAAACGCCATGACAATGACCGATGCAATGAGGTAGACCGGACGACTGCCAAACCGCGAAATTTCGCGTCTGAACGTTTTAGCTATGGATGAAATGAAGTTGTTTGACATGGGTTCCCACTATAAGGTTTTTTCTACCAATGCGGTCATTCCCGGGCGCAGATCGTTTACTTTAACAGTTGGGCGGGCACGTACTTCAAAGGTTTTAACATCGAACTGGCCGGTAGTTTTAGTCGCTTTCCAGGTCGCATAAGAGGCAAGTGCCTTGATGTAATTGATTTTAACTTCAATAACCTGGTTGTTGAGGGCCGGGACTTTTACTTTAAAGGCTGATCCCATTTTCATGTTTCCCAGCAAATCTTCCCGAACGTTGAAAGTAAACCAGAGGTCATTCAGGTCGACGATGGTCATGATCGGAGCACCGGTTCCAACCAGTTCTCCGCGTTTTGGAAAGATCTCGCTGACTTCGCCGTTGATCGGAGAAACCAGCGTGGTCTCATCCATATATGAGCGAACCTCTGAAACAGCACCTTTTGCCCGGTCAACCAATGCCAAAGCGGCATCCTTGTCTTCACGCTCTGCTCCGTTCATCGCCATATCATACTGCGATTTTGCGGCACTTGAAGTTGCCACCGCTGCCTTATACTGCGCTTCGGCTTCATCGCGTTTCTGAGCCGGGATCACTCCTTTATCAAACAATCGCTGCACACGGTCGAATGACTTTTTAGCGATATCGACGCCAATCTCTGCTTTTTGCCACATTTCATAAGCTCCCAGAATCATTTCTTTCCGGGCTCCTTTATTGGCTTTCCGGTTCTGTGCCAACGCTGCATTCTCTGCAGCTGTGGCCTGATCGAGCTTCGCCTGCAGCTCCGGACTGTTAATGATGACCAGCGTGTCACCGGCTTTTACCTGACTTCCCTCTTCGGTCAGGAACAGATTAATTCGACCGGGAATTTTCCCTGAAATACGGACTTCGCTGGCATCAGCTTCGCCCTGAATGATTAACGGTTCCGGTTTGTTCATATACAAACCGATTACGAATATGATAGCAATCACGATTATCAAGCCAAATAGGCCGACCCGCAGGTCCTTGTTGCTGTTGTTTTTCATTGCTGTATGGATATTTTCCGTTTTGTTTATTTATTTTTTCATGGCTTGGGCGGGCTGGGCCGGCACATCCAACGTACCCAGCGATTTCTTCAGATACAGGTTACATAATCTGACCTCTATACTGGCATCGATGTTCTCTGATTTTGCAGAAAGCCAGGCAGTTTGAGCACCTAACAGATCGGTTGAGGTGATGACTCCCGCATTAAACCCTTCGGTGGCATATCGCAGATTCTCTTCGGCTTGCTGAATGTTTTGCTGGGTTGCAGTCTGCTTTTTCAAACTTTCATCAAGTTTGAAGGAACTCTGTTTGATCTGGAGCTGCATGAGCTCTTTGGTTTCTTCAATTTTCAGGGTCGTTATCCTGCGCTCAGCTTTCGCTGCATTGAGGGTGTGTATTCGGTCTCCGAAATGAAAGATCGGTACGCTGGCCACTACCCCAACAGTGAACATGCCTCCGAATTTATCACTGAAACCGTTAAACATGCTTGGGTTGGTCAGCAGGTAATTGCCCGACAGGGCAATGTTCGGAAGGAAGCGTGAAAACATGATCTTTTGGTTCGATTCCGC
>JAQWAJ010000358.1 GCA_028707745.1 Bacteroidales bacterium
TATCTGATGTGCTGATGTGTTGATGTGCTGATGTGCTGATTTAGTCAAATAGTTAATACTCTTTTTGTTAATCCGTATAATATTCAGAACTTCAAACCCGCTTTATAGGTAACGATCGTTAATGGGATATGGATTTAAAGACGCTAAGCATAATAATTAGTTTAGTCGACTTTTTGCTGGCTTTGATATTGCTCGCGCAATACAGAATCAGTAAAAACTATGATGGACCCGGTTGGTGGGTGCTGGGTTTTGCCTCCACTTCTCTGTCCTTTACATTAATGCTTCTTAGAGGATTTATCGGAGATGGAGCCTTTTGTATAATTGTCGGCAATATTTTGTTTGTTTCCAGCGGTTTTCTGATTTATATCGGAGTTTTTAAGTTTATCGGTAAGCGGCTGAATCTTAAAATTCCCACTTCTATCTTGTTAATCCTGATTCTAGCGATGGTCTATTTTACCTGTGCAGATGACAGATTGACTCTTCGGGTTGCCTTGGTTGCCGGAGCTTTGGGCGTGCTGTCATTATTGACATTCAGAGCGCTGATTATTCAAAAACTGACTGCATTTCGGTTTTCAGCCATTTTTTCAGGAATCGTACTGGCTGTTTATGGCCTTGTTCTTATAGGTTGGAGTGCAGAAGCATTTTTAGGTTCTCGGGCTGAAGCCCTGAATGATCCAAACTGGTATCAGGCTTTTGGTGTGTTGGTTACTTTGATTGTCCATATTTTCCTGGCCTTTGGACTGATTTCCATGGTTAATCAGCGAGTCAGGGGAGAAATGGATGAAGCCAAAGAATCCATGTCATTGAGCCAACAGATGTATCAGACCTTTCTGGACTCCACAGCCGACCTGATATTTCTCAAGGATGACAAGATGCAGTATCGTATGACAAATACTGCTCAAACTGCTTTTTTTGGTTTATCGGAAGATGAAATAATCGATAAAACCGATTTCGACCTGATGCCGGCTGATGCCGCGGAGAATTGCCGGGCCTCTGATGTTGAAGTGTTATCCAGCGGGCTCACCCGGATCCATTTTGAAAAAATCGGGGATCGGATTTTCGAAACCAGAAAATTTCCTGTTAAGTTGATTAACGGGAAGATCGGGGTTGGAGGTTTTATCAGGGATATTACAGAGAGCAGAAAGGCGGCCGAGGCTCTGAACAAGGAGCAGTACCTGATGACGGCCCTGATGGATACTTTGCCTGACCATATCTTTTTTAAAGATAAAGAGAGCCATTTTATCCGGATCAATAAAGCTCATGCCGACTCATTCGGGCTCCGGGGCAGTGATGAGGCGGTGGGAAAATCGGACTTCGATTTTTATACTGATGAACATGCCCGGAAAGCCTGGGAGGATGAGCAAAACATCATTAAAACAGGGGATCCGCTTTTTCTGGAGGAGAAAGAAACCTGGAATGACCAGCCTGATACCTGGGCTTCGACGGTCAAACTTCCCCTTCGGAATCGCGAAGGAGAAATTGTAGGCACCTTCGGAATATCCAGGGATATCACGGGGCGCATACTTGCAGAGGAGGAGATTCAGCAAAAAAACAGGCAGCTGGAGAAACTTGTTTCTGAAAAAGATAAACTCTTCTCGATTATTGCTCATGATCTGCGCAGCCCTTTCAATGCATTCCTCGGATTGACCGAACTGATGGCTGACGAGGAAGAGTCACTGTCAATTGCTGAAATGAGAAGAATGGCTCAGGCAATCAGAAAGTCGGCCTATTCCCTTAATAATCAACTGGGAAATCTTCTCGAATGGTCGAGGATACAAATGGACGTGATTGCGATAACCCCGGTTGTCCAAAACCTTAGAAAGGCGGCGGAAACAGAAAGGGAATTGTTTGCCGAAGCCTCCGGACAAAAACAGGTGATGATTATCAATTCAGTACCCGACGATATTGAAGTATGTGCCGATAAGCAAATGCTGCATTCGATCCTGAGAAATTTGCTGGCTAACGGTATCAAATTTACCGGGGCCGACGGAACCATTACGATTCATGCAATCAGGCAGCCCGATGGATGTATCCGGATTTCGGTCAGTGATACGGGTATCGGAATGAACGAAGAAATCCTGAACAGCCTTTTTGCACTCACCAAACCGGTTTACCGGCTTGGTACCGGCGGTGAACCCAGTAGTGGCCTGGGACTGATCATCTGTAAGGAACTGGTCGAGAAACAAGGTGGCCGGATCAGCGCACGGAGTACCGAGGGTAACGGAAGCACTTTCGAGTTTACCCTTCCATCGCGATTGCCTTTTCACGGGCCATTTTAGCTGACTGACTGCTGCTCCGTTTCATCTGCCAGTAATATACGGTAACGGTGGTTGCAAAGTATATCGCCGTCTGTATCCATAAAGTGATGATCTCACGTGTTATCTGACTGATTTCTGCACCCATGCTGTTGATCTTAAGATATCCCTGCACTCCGTGCGTGGATGGAAATATCCAGGCAAACACTTTCCAGAACCCGTTCATGTTTGACTCCGGCCACGAAATTCCGCTCAAAAACAACAATATCAGAGAAAAGAATAAAAAGATCACCATACCAGTCTCCCGGTTGGGTAAAAAGACCGATATCGTCATAGAAAAGAATATCGTGGCCAACAGGAATGGTATGATAAATTCTAGAATGGTAATCGGATTACCGATGTGCGGAAGGTTGAAGAAGTGGGGTGTAAATCCGATGATGTACACCGACCAGGCCAGAAACAGCAAAAAGTAGGCAGCACTTTTCCCGATAATGATCCGGTAAGTTCCACCTTTACGGGTCAGGCCCGGACTGACCAGCTTGTGAAAACGATTTTCCTCACGCGCCGTTCCGGCCAGCATTCCGATACCAAAAAACAGAATTTGATGGATCATGATGATAAGCAGGGCAGGCATTAGAAAGCTGGCAAAACCAGCTCCTTCATTGTACAGAATCACGTCATCAAACCTGACGGGATTTGAAACCGTTAAAGCGGCTTCTCCGGTGACTCCCTGGGCATTCAACCGTTCCACCTTAATCCGGTTATTCATGTCCAGCACAACATAATTGGATGCCAGTATCATGGCGCGGTAATACATAAAACTGCTCATATCACAATAGGTGGAAATGGTGGCCTGCTGC
>JAQWAJ010000013.1 GCA_028707745.1 Bacteroidales bacterium
CACGGCAGGCCGGATAAAGAAGGCTATTCTCTGATATGCCGGAAGGGCTCCGCTCAGGTTGCCTGCCTTGTACAGGCTGTCGGCAAAAGCACGTGTTTCTGCAACGGTCTGAGCCTGGGAATATCCGACCAGCGAAATCAGGCTAATGAGTATAAATAACCGCTTCTGTTTCATGCCTGATCAGATCAACTTGTTTTGAATTATAAAGGTCGGCCGACTTCCAGGAGCCAAACAGGTCGGCCGAATAGAATCCGAATGCCAGCGTGCCGAACACCCATCCGGTGACACTGCCGGTGCCGTTTTTCGAAAAACCCCGGTATGACTGCCATGCATTGGTTGCGACAAAGAGGAGTGACAGTAAACCATCTTTCCAGTCATGCGAATAAATTTTCCCCAATCCCGGTACCACGGAAGAGAGCGCTACAGCTAAAGCCGGGCTTTTACGCCGGATGATCATCGATTTGTCGAAAAGCTGTAAAAGCCTTGTGTCTGTAGCTGTTACGATGATCGGTGAATTTTGTCTTTGCCGGGGTGATTTGATCCAGCTTCCTTCGAGAAGCCACGCGCCAAGCTCAAAGTTGGATTTTTCATAAGCCGGGAGACCGGGTGAGCGAGCCAGAACTGAGCGGAACGATGGGAAATCATTCTGCATCAGCGCCAGCTGCATGGCTTCAGATGCAAATGTTTGCGGTAAGGGCCCTGTAGGATACCACAGGATTAGCTTTTTCCAACCTTCGGCCGGATTTTGGCTGAGCCGGTAAGATTTTATCTGGCTCAGACGGGCCTGGGTGTCCTGAGGATTCAGGAAAAGCACACGTTCCCATTCATCTGCCGCCATCCGAAACTGGTGATTATACATCAGATACCGGGCAAATTCACGGGAATGCGGCCCGTCGAAAATGTCCTGACCGGAAAGGCTGCATGAAAGCATCAACAACAAGCCAGACAGGCTAATGGCGGATCTTTTCAACCGGGTCATAAAAGCGGTGGCTTGGTTCATGGATAGAATATTTTTCCGGACTGATGCTGTTACATCGGGTCAGTCGGTCGATTGCGTCAAGTATTCCGATAAATCCGTTTGTTTTAATTGTGTTCAGGGCATAAACGGAACAACTGGGGTAGAAAGTACATTTCACGCCATCCTGAGAGGATATGAAAATTTTGTAAAAGGAAAAACCGGTGGTCAGTACCAGCTTTAATTCGTTGGAGGGATCGATCTTCAGAGAATACTCCTGCCGATTTTCGGCTGGCTTGAAAAGTTTGCTGAAACTTTTAACCTCATCAGCGGTTTGCGAATGAAGGCTAAAGGTGAAGGCCTGAAGTATTATAAAAATACTTGCTGTCGTTTTCCAGTTCATCAATCACAATATTTTTATAGGTGGTAACCTGATAGTTTTCGAGCCCGTTGGTGATATTGATTTCAACGATTTTACCCGGGAAAGAGAGGCCGCTGATCACCTGATAATTCTCGAAGAATTGTTTTCTGAGTATAGTTCCTTCCGGATCCTGTATTATTACACCGAACAGTTGTTTGTTTTTTACAGATACCAGAATGTTACCCGGTTTTTCCTTGTTTTTTGCCGGAGGGACCCAGGTAGTGATCACCAGATCCTGTTCGCGCTGTACGTCTGTTGCAGCATAAGCGGAGTTTTTAAGTCCGAAATCCTGAAGCTGGCTGTTCAGCGCGAGGTGAAAAACAGTGAATTCGGCCATCGACAAAGTTGCCGTTTTACTGATGAGCTTTCCTTGTCTGATCTGATAAACCAGCGTGTCGGAAGTGATCCAGATTTCTTTTTCGGGGAAGGATATATCGTAAATGACCTGCTTGATATTCCGGTCATAATAAACTTGTCCCATGGTCAGAGATTGCCCGCCGGAGATCGTTTTGATTTTTACGGCGAAATCGGCCCGAATTCGGCTGTATTCCTGGCAAACTCCCTTTTCTCCGATCAGGAAAGTAAACAGAAATATCCCATACAACAGGGGAAATAGTTTTTTCATTTACAAAAAGAACTGTCATACATTTCAACTGAACCTCCCATGAGCCAAGGCTCGCAAAAGGCAATGAATATAATTGAGGGCTACATGAGTACGAGTTACATCTGATTAATGCTAAACAATTAAATACGAATGAAATATAGGACAGTTCAAATTAATTCTGTTATTAATATTTTACGCTGCTACCACCAAAAGGAATGACCCAGTCCGACATTCCATATGAGTGAACAAGAACCCCAGATCACACCTTCGATAAGGCAGCCGATAATTGCCATTTTAGTTTCATGCTGATCCTGACCGATGAGATAAACAATCAGAACGCCGGGGACGCTCAATAAACACCCCCAAAAGAATCCGGGAATTCCGAAAACCTGCTCGTTGGTAAGGTTGATCCCATTGATTCCGTTCGGATCACTTGCCAGAGAGATCAAAGAGCTACCGTCGGAGGTTATCTGACCCAGGGTAACACCGGGATTAGCGAGGACAAACCCTTCGAGCCGGTCAAGCTGAGCCATCTGATTTTCGATGGCAACAGCGTCGTAGGTGAACAGATCGGCTTGCCCTGCAATGCTTTTGCCAACACTGAGCAACAGCAGTAAGTTGGCCAGAACAAGGAGCTTTTTCATTTTATGCTATTTTTAATTTGGGTTTCTGTTAGACCGCTATATGAAACGGATAAGCTTAGATTATATGCTAATATAAAGGTAAAAGTAACACACGAAAACATAACTTTGGCATGATTTTTATTTGTTTGAGATAAAACTGCCTTCATTACCAGTAAAAACTCTTAATCAACCGAACATGAAAAAAAATCGCACTTCTATTTGGCTGACGATTATCGTTAGCCTGTCGGTACTGATCTTATCGGGATGCACGAGTATGACTCAGATTCAAACCGTTCCCAGTGGAGCTAAGATTTACATTAACGATGAATATTGCGGAGTCACTCCTTTTACCCTGGTCGATAATAAAATTGTCGGATCGACCTCGTATATCCGCCTGGAAAAGGAGGGGTATAAACCTCTGAACACGGTGATTACCAAGACGGAGGAGTTCGATGCCGGCCCTGTAGTATGCGGATGCCTTTTTTCTCCGGTCTGGTGGCTGTGGGGGATGAAATACAAACCGATGCATTTCTATGAACTGGTGCCTCTTGAAAACTAGGAGGACAACTTGTTTATAAGAATTGGAATGCGCATGCCGGCTTTCTGAAATGAACCCTTATATTCGTATATCTAACATAATATCTAATAAAAACTGTTCAGTATGAAAAAAACCCTTACCCTTTTAAGCCTTTTGTTCGCAATCGGTTTCGGCTTTCAGGCCAATGCCAGCAATTACAAAATCGATCAGAACCAGATCGATCAGATAGTTGCAAAAGCTGATGTTGCTCCGGCTGTATCTGTTTTTGATCTGCAAACAACACCTGCAATTCCTTCCATTACCAGCGACAAAGATCCCGTAGTGGCCTTTGTTATTTGCACCGTTCTCGGAGGTATCGGGATTCACCGTCTCTATCTGGGTACACAACCCCTGACTTTTGTTCTTTATGTGGTCACTGCCGGAGGCTGCGGGATTGTTGCGTTTGTTGACTGGATCATGCTATTGATGGCTGTCATGGATAACAGTAAGTTATCGCCTTACATCAACAACCCTAATTTCTTTATGTGGACAGGCCAGATTAAATAGATGCATTCACCTGATTGATCAGAAAAGATTTTACCGGCAGGAGATATTTTTCAAGCTCCTGCCGGTTTTTTATTGTACATAATGCTTCGGCGCGGTGAATGCCTCCGTAAAAGAATTTCTGAAACATTCCCAATCCTGCCAGCCAGGCAGTCAGATAATATCCGTTGATGAATCCCGTAACGGCGAGTGCCAGTATGCCGGCATGAAGAGTAAAGTTAAAAATTCCCGAACCGGTATATCCGGCATAGATTTGCCCGGCTCCCGGACAGAAAACCGACAGCCATCTGGCTGTTTCCGGATTCCGGTAACGGGGTAAAGCGCCTGCTGTGAAGAGAGCATCCCACGCTGAGATATGATCAGGAGAAACCAGAGCTTGTCCCGATGAATGGGCGAGGGGCCAGTTTCGGGAATCCAGGTAACTCAACGTCAGAATCAACAGTGACTGCCGTTGAAGGACGGAGGTTTCGAGCATGTGCCGGGCCTGCTGATATCTCGAAATACTGATTTCCGGTTCACCTGCGAGATAGTGGCTCAGCAGGGATTCGTAAATCACCAGCGCTGCTAAGGAATCCTTTATACCAAAGGGGGATGTCTGATCGATTACCCGGCAGGCATCGGCGTATTTCCCGGTTTGCTGGTAACACTTCACCTGGCCGATGCGTGCCATGGCCAGTGTATCACTGTCATGCGACCGGTATTCAGCATAGGCATAAGCCAATCCCGATTCGGGAAACGCTCCTGAACTGAACAATGAATCTGCCTGGCGAAGATTTACCTGGGCACTAACGGTAAAACTCTCGCAAAGGCAGATGCATATCAAGCAAAATGTGCTGATCCATGTCTTCATGATGATAATCTCTAACCTCTTTTGCACTGATCATGCTTCCATATATATTTCCTGCATAAAACAGGGCGAATAATCCACTGAATACCAATGTACTCCAGTGACTCCATCCGTCACGCATTCCATTTTCAACCGAGAGGGCCCCTAACGCTCCGCAGATCAGAAAAGCGCTGACTCCGGATCCGGTCTGACCGGTGTAGATTTTTCCCAAACCAGGCACTACTGCCGAAAGAGCTCCGGCGAGTGCGGGACTTTTCTGCTTGTCGGTACGAATTTGACCGGCGTATACATCCAGTTTTTCCAGTGCTTTTCCCCAGGCATAATAGGTTGACGGAACATCGTCCCGTATTTTTTCATACCCGGGCAAATCTCTTTCGAGCAATCTTATTCCGAGGGTTTCAAACTTCACGAGCGCCATCTCATCCGGAGTGGATGCATGCAGACTACTCAGCCAGAGGTCAGCCGTTTTTACATCTTTCTGATAGGCCAGATTCCACGAGCCGAACAGTCCCGACCTGATGTGCAGCGATGAAGACAGCGATACCTCCCGGAATGCTGTTGTTGACCGGCTGAGCTCTTTGAGGTTATAGAGGGCCCAACCCCGGTAAAAGCTGGCGGAATCGGATGATGAAACGGTAGGGGTTGAACTATGATCCAGGGCTTCGAGAACCTGCCCGTAGTTTTCCTGGTCGATCAGAAATTGAACGAAACCCCAATCCGGCATTTTTGATTGCCCGAAGGCTTGCGAGCCGATCAGAGAAACTATGAAAACCAGCGTGATGAGCGTCTGGAGAATATGTCGGGGAAATTTTTTATTCATGTTTTGAAAGCCTGTAAAAATCCGGAGTTTCGCGGACATGCCCGGTTAAGGGATTGATCCGGGTATAAAACAGATCCCTGGCGGACATCCGGTTGCACCGTGTCAGGCGGTCGGCTGTAAAAATCATACCCCGGATGATCCCGTATTCTTTCAACAGATTGACGCTGTAGGTCGAGCATGACGGTTCGAAGAGGCATGAAGCCGACAGCTGCGGGGATATCAGATTCTGATAGAGCCACATGGTGGAGCCCAGCGTCAGTTTTATCGGGTTGATTGTTCCCGGAAAAGGAAATGCAACACAATGAGGATGACTTACGCCGGAAGCTTCGTTCGCCGTTATGGTTCTTTGAATGAGCTGCAGATCTGAATCAACGGATTGACCAGAAAGACTGTAGAACAGGAACAGACAAAAAATCAGTAGCAGGCTATCTTTCAGTTTTTGCATTCTCCGGGATAATAAAATCAAAGCCCTCCTTATCCGCATTGGTGCCGGTGCGGAAGTTGGTATAGGTGGTGCGGCGTACAGTGGAGTCGGGCCGGTTAAGGAAAATAATTTCAGTGACGCGCAAAGGAACCATCGATTCATAAATCTTTTGAAAATCGCTGTAGTAAACTTTAACCGTGCACTCCCCTTTGGTATTGCGGTATTCAGAGTACACCGGGAGCATATTCTCATGCACCAGATCGATCTTATCAACTTGTCCGAGCAGATGAACAGGAGCCTGCCAGGTGGTTACGGTATATTCCTGCTCCTGTTTAACGCCTGATGTTTTAAACCCTGAATCCTGCAAGCCGAGGTCGTTCAACCGGTTGGTAAAGAAATAGTACAGGTTGTTGTTGCGGGAGCTGAATGCTTCATCATTTCTGAGAATGACTGTATTATTTGCCGGGTAATAGATTTTTGTCTCCCCCAGGGTATTGGCCATATACACGTACTTTTCGGGCTCGGTATTCATCGTGATAATCCGGCCCGAAGGAAACTCATAATACAGGTTGGCCCGTGCCCGGGTTATCTTACCGTTCAGGATGGTTTCAGTGTAGGAACTGACCGAAACTCGGCGATTGGCATATTGAGCGCAGATAGATCCGGGAATGGCAATACTTGAAAGGATGATCAGAAAGAAAATACGGGTCGGAGAAAAATAGTTCATGAACACAAGCTATTTAGGATTTCTTCAAGCTTAAGGATGTTTGTCTTTCCGAAAACAGTCAGAGACACAGGAGGATAAGCCGCTTCTTCACCTCCGACGGTCTCATATAGAATCAGTTCTTTACGGTTTCCCGGGGAACGGGTAATCTCGTATTTAGATAGCTGTTCAACCGGTATCTCGATCTTTTTGAAATTCGAGGTCATGGGACTGATCGGGTAATAAAGAACGGTGACTTTTCCATCGCGGACCCGGAATCTGACTGACTGCAGTTTCAATGCCACAGTAGCGGCCCAGCCTAGAATCACTAACCCCCCAGAAATCAGCGTGGGTATCCAGGTGTGTATGACCAGGAAAATGGCCAGTAATCCTGTTCCCAAAAGAAGGACAAATGGGATGCTGATTAAAAACATCTTGGTTCTGGTGGCCTGTTTTTCGTTGTCTATTTCCATGTTGTAAACATCTGCCGGGTTAAGTTCCAAAGGTAGCGGATTAATTAATTACCTTTCGCCAGTTTTTCACATTATGAATACCGTTTACAGCATCAATGAGGTCAGCATGACCTTCGACCTGAGGTCGGACCTTCGGGAGATTACCTCAGAATATGACGAGAAGAAGATTTTTCTGATTTTTGAAGCGAATACCTGGACACATTGCTGGCCGTTGATCAAGGATTTCAGACCCGTTCCTGAATCCAACATCCTGATTTTGGAGCCTGGTGAGGAGAATAAGAGCATCCAACAGGTGATTGCAGCCTGGGATGGGCTGGGGAAGGCCGGTGCCGACCGCAGTTCTCTGGTGATCAATATCGGGGGTGGAATGCTGACGGATCTGGGTGGTTTTGCCGCGAGCACATTCAAGCGCGGCGTTGCTTTCATTAATATTCCAACAACCGTTCTGGCGATGGTCGATGCCAGTACCGGGGGTAAAACCGGCGTGAATTTCAGGGGGCTGAAAAATGAGATCGGCGTGATCAGGCAACCGAAACACGTGTTTCTTTATTTGCCTTTTCTGCGTACGCTTGATCGTCACAATCTGCTGTCGGGATATGCCGAAATGCTGAAAGCCGGTCTGATTGCCGACCAGGAATTGTGGAACAGGCTGAAAATTTTCAATCTGGATGGATATGATGAAAAGGAGTTCGGCAGACTGATCTGGAGATGTGTTGAAATCAAGAAAGAAATTGTGACGGCTGATCCTGAGGAACATGGCATCCGTAAAGCATTGAATTTTGGTCACACCATAGGTCATGCCATTGAGAGCGAGTCGCTTCGATCAGGTGATCCTCTGGCACATGGTTATGCTGTGGCTTACGGAATGATCGCTGAGGCAGCTCTTTCATCCAATTTGCTGGGATTGACCGCCGGTGCAGTCAGCGAAATTTGCCAAACCATCACTCATTTGTACGGGAACCCGCCGGCAATCATCAAAGATCAGGAGATCATGCTGGGATGGATGAAGTTTGACAAAAAGAACCGGGATAATCATATCATTTTTACCCTGTTGGAAGAGATCGGAAAAAACCGGGTAAACCTGGAGGCTGGTGAAGAAGAGATCAGGAAGGTGCTGGTCAACGTTTCCCTCTGAAAAAATCAGTCAGCATTTCACCGCATTCATCTTCGAGAACACCTCCGGTGACGGTGGTTTTCGGGTGCAGGATATGGCTTCCGGTTTGCTGAAATCCTCTTTTAGGGTCAGATGCCCCGAAAACAATACGGCCGATCTGGGTCCAGTAAGTGGCGCCGGCGCACATCACACAAGGCTCTAGAGTGACATATAAGGTACACTCTTCCAGATATTTGCTGTCGAGGGTGTTGGCTGCAGCAGTAAGAGCCTGCATTTCAGCATGAGCCGTTACATCATGCAAAGTTTCGGTGAGATTGTGCGCCCGGGCAATGATCCGGTTACCGGTAACCACAACGGCCCCAACCGGAATTTCGTCCTGTTCGAGGGCTTTCCGGGCTTCGTTCAGCGCCTGCCGCATGAAATATGCATCTTCCATTGTCACTTGTCACTCGTCACTCGTCACTCGTCACTAGTCACTATTCTTATCCCCAGCTCATCCAACTGCAGATCGTCAATCTTAGCCGGGCTATCCTGCATCACATCGCGTCCCTGGTTGTTCTTCGGGAAGGCGATGACGTCGCGGATGGAACTGAGTCCGGCAAACAGGGAGACCAGACGGTCGAATCCAAAAGCGATACCCCCGTGAGGAGGAGCTCCATACTTGAAGGCATTCGTTAAAAACCCGAACCGGTAATCTGCTTCTTCGGGAGTGAATCCCATGATATTGAACATCCGTGTTTGCAAAGCAGAATCATGTATCCTGATCGATCCACCTCCGACTTCCACTCCGTTAATCACCAGATCGTAAGCATTGGCGTGGACTTTCCCGGGATCGGTATCGAGGTACGGGACATCTTCCGGTTTCGGGGAGGTGAAAGCGTGGTGCATGGCGTAATAACGCCGGGTTTCATCGTCCCACTCAAACAGCGGAAAATCGACGACCCATAGGGGAGCAAACTGGTTTTTGTCCATCAGTTCCAGTTTTCGTCCCATCTCGAGGCGCAGTTCTCCGAGCGCCTTGAGCGTTTTGTCACGCTTGCCGGCCAGAATCAGCAGAAGGTCACCGGCTTTGGCGCCGGTAACCTTAGCCCATTTTTGCAGTGCGGCTGCATCGAAAAACTTGTCGGCCGACGATTTAATCGTCCCGTCGGCATTGTATTTTACATAGATCAGGCCTTTGGCTCCGATCTGAGGTTTTTTAACGAATTCAGTGAGTTCGTCGAGCTGTTTCCGGGAGTATTCAGCACATCCGGTAGCTACGATACCCCCGATGTATTCCGATTCTGCAAACAGGGGAAAGGCTTGGCCTGGAAGAGTTTGCAGAAGTGTGCCGGCGTCACCGCTTTCGCCGTGATGACAATCGGCTCCTTTTAAACAGTTGATCTTCATGCCGAAGCGGAGATCCGGTTTGTCGGATCCGTATTCAGCCATGGCCTGTTCCCAGTGCATGCGCTGGAAATCCCCTGAAAATTCGACGTTGAGTGTTTCTTTGAACAGGTGCTTGGTGAGACCTTCAAAAATATCGAGGATATCATCCTGTTCCACAAACGACATTTCACAGTCGATCTGAGTGAATTCCGGCTGCCTGTCGGCCCGGAGATCCTCATCGCGGAAGCATTTGACAATCTGCATATACCGGTCGTAACCCGAAACCATCAGCAGCTGTTTGAACATCTGCGGCGATTGCGGGAGTGCATAGAACTGCCCCTGGTTCATCCGGCTGGGTACCACAAAATCACGCGCACCTTCGGGGGTTGATTTGATCATCACCGGGGTTTCGACTTCGATGAATCCCTGGAGATCGAGGTAGTGGCGTATCGACTGAGCCATGCGGTGTCGCAGCATGAGGTTGCGCTGCAACGGAGGACGCCTCATATCGAGGTACCGGTATTTCATCCGGAGTTCGTCGCCTCCATCGGAATTCTCTTCGATCGTGAAGGGGGGAGTCACGGCAGGATTTAATATATCGAGCTGATCAACCGTAATTTCGATATCACCGGTTGGAATATTCGGATTTTTATTGCTACGCTCAGCGACTGCTCCGGTAACGCGGATCACATATTCCCGGCCCAGTTCACGGGCTTTTTGACATTGTTCGGCATTGGTCTCCATGTTGAAAACCAACTGGGTGATTCCATAGCGGTCACGCAGGTCAACAAAAGTCATTCCGCCGAATTCACGGGTTTTCTGCACCCATCCGGCCAGGGTAATTACTTTTCCGGTATCGGTGATCCTGAGCTCACCGCAGGTATGTGTTCTGTACATAATGAATTACATTTCAACCCGGCAAATGTAACAAAAATGAGTATCGTACAGGAGCGCCTGCCCATGCTTCTATTTCTTATTATTCAAAGAATCCTTTTTGGCTTTTTCTGCCGCCCTGGCTTTCTTGTTGAAAAAGCCCCTAAGCAGGATGTTGCCTTTGGCAGCTTCCATATTTTCATTGAGCCCCTTAGAACTTTTCCGCAGATTTAACATGGTTTTGTCGAGGTCCTGGGCAATGCTCGAATCAGCGATCAGTTTGCCTAAAGTTCCTTGCCCCGTGTTTATTTTTACCATGATTTCAGCAAGCTGCCGGGTGATGATTTCAGCATTGCCTGCCGTTACTTTCAAACTGGCTATGATGGCATCTGTTTCGACTGGTTCAGCGGAGACCAGTTGCTGCCCGTTTATTGCCCATGGTGCGTCACTGCTTCCTTGTGAAATCACCAGCAAACGGTCCCCGATGAGCCCTTCGGAACCTATTGCCACCTCACTGTCTGATTTAATGAACTGCCTGACCTCTTTCCGGACCGACATTTCCACCTTTACCGTTGAATCATTGATGATTTTGATGTGGTCGACGGTGCCGACATTAATTCCGGAAAAGCGGACATTATTCCCGACCTGTAAACCGCTGACATTATAGAATTCTGAGGTGAGCTTGTAAACGGGATTAAACAGGTTTTTCTGCTTGCCGATAATGAATATAGTCACGATAAAAAGGGTCAATCCTCCTGCAACGAAGAGCCCCAGTTTTATTTTGAATTTTTTAGTATGCGTATCCATGATTTGAATTGTTATAGAAAGAAAGATTTAACTAACTGATTGGTTGATTTTTCAAATTCCTCGAATTTTCCTTCTTTAAAAACTTCACCGTCTTCGAGCATGATAATCCGGTCGCCTGTTTTGCGCGCACAATTAATATCGTGAGTGATGATGATTGAAGAAGTTTTATATTTTCTCTGTATTTCATTGATCAGAGTACTGATCTCATCCGAAGTGGCCGGATCGAGTCCGGTGGTAGGTTCATCATAAAGCATGATCAGCGGATCGATGATGATGGTGCGTGCCAGGCTGATCCTTTTACGCATGCCCCCGGAAAGCTGTGAGGGCATCTTGTCCAATGCATCGGCTAACCCTACATTTTCCAATACCTCAACGGTCTTTTCCCTGACCTCTTTTTCAGTAAGATTCCGTTTGATCCTCCTCAACGGAAATTCAAGATTCTCTTTTACCGTCATGGAATCATACAATGCCCCTCCCTGAAACAGAAAACCGATTTTTTCCCGCAACAGGCCTAATTCTCCCCTGCTGATTTCTGCAATATTTTTGTCGAAAACGTTAATGGTTCCGCCATCGGGCTTTAATAATCCTGCAATACATTTAATCAAAACCGATTTGCCACTGCCGGATTTGCCCAGAACAACCAGATTTTCCTTGTCAAACAACTGTAATGAAACGCTTTTCAGTACCTCCTGTTGCCCAAATATCTTTTTCAGATTATGTATCCCGATAACCGCCGTGTTTTTCATCATACCAGCATATCAGTGATTTGTACGGCAATCATATCCAGAACAATAACCAGGAGTGAGGCAGTAACTACTGCCGAATTTGCAGCAATACCGACACTTTCAGTTCCGCGTCCGGCATAATAGCCTTTGTAACATCCGACGATACCGATAATGGCTCCGAAAAAGATTGATTTAATGACGGCTGGCAGAAAATCCAGATAATCCACTGATGCAAAAGCCTGCGCGAAAAACAGGCTGAACGATACATCTCCTTTGATATTAGCGCCGGCCCAGCTTCCCAGAATGCCAAGTCCGTCGGCATATAAAACCAATAGCGGGATCATCAGGGTCGCGGCCCATACTCTGGTCACCACCAAAAATCTTATGGGGTTGGTTGAGGATACTTCCATGGCATCAATTTGTTCGGTTACCCTCATGGAACCCAGTTCGGCTCCCATACCCGATCCGATTTTTCCTGCGCAGATCAATGCGGTAATAACCGGTCCCATTTCCCTGATCAGCGAGGTTGACACCATTCCCGGAAGCAGCGAGACTGCCCCGAAATCTACCAGTGCGGGTCGTGATTGAATGGTAAGGACCAAACCGATAATGGTCCCGATAATTGAAATCAGAGGCAGCGTTTTATATCCGATCTGATAACACTGATGGAAGAACTCCTTAAACTCAAAGTGACCCGAAAAGGATTCTTTGATGATCCGCAGGATAAACAGAAAAACATCTGCAACATCTGTTAAAAAGTTGCCCGCTACCTGAGCTTGGGCTATAACTTCAGTATGGAGCTTTTTCATGGTAACAGTTCGGGTGCATTTTGATGATATTCAGATCACTAAAAATAGGCCCGACTGATACCGCAAATGTTACATAATCCTGATATTAAGTTGCATCATTCACACCTGCAGGTACGCCTTTCAGGGTTGCACCCGTGCAGTCCTGTACAAGAACCCGCACAATTTGTCCGGGTTTGAAATTTTCTTTCGGGAACACCACGACCTTATTCTGAGGAGTCCGCCCAAATAGCTGACTATCAGATTTTTTCGAGGTTCCTTCGGCCAATACGTCGAAGATTTGTCCAACATCGCTGCGATTGCTGGCCAAACTGTTCTTTCCCTGAAGAT
>JAQWAJ010000359.1 GCA_028707745.1 Bacteroidales bacterium
TTTTACTCAGGAAATAGACAGATTCGGCCATTTTCAGCACAATGTTTCCAATAAATCCCTCACAGACAACAACATCAGCATTATCCGTGAAAATTTCGTTGCCTTCGACATTCCCGATAAAATTAAAATCGGTACTGTCCTTCATCATCTGATAAGCTGCTTTGGAGAGCAGATTTCCCTTCTCCTCTTCTTCCCCGATATTCAGCAGTCCGACCTTCGGATTTGCTACCCCGTGAACCAGGTGCGAATAAAATGATCCCATGATGGCATACTGATACATGACATCGGGCCTGGCATCGGGGTTCAGCCCGACATCAAGCAACAGGGAATACTCGTTTTCTCCCTTTGGAATCGAAACCCCGATGCAGGGACGAATGATGCCCGGAATCGGTTTGATCGTAAACATGGCACCGGCCAGCATGGCACCGGTATTTCCGGCACTGCAGAATCCATCCAGTTTCCCTTCGGCTAACATCTGGAACCCGGCACCCATGCTCGAATTCTTTTTTTGGGAAAATGCCTTGACCGGATGGTCACCCATGCCGATCACCTCAGTGGTCGGCACAATAATAAAATTGCCGGGGTCGAAATTCTCCTCCCGGCAAGTGGTTTCAATGGCTTGCTTGTCGCCTATCAAGACCAGCTCAATCTCAGGCGGCATCTCCCTTTTAGCAAGGATAGCCCCCTTGGTTGTTGATTTAGGAGCGTGATCGCCCCCCATAATATCCAGACCGATCTTCATCTGATTTTCAGATCTGATTAATACCTGACTAAGCGGTTACTTCCTTTTCAATGGCCAGTTTACCGCGATAATGTCCGCATTCCGGGCAAACGCGATGATACTGTACGGTAGCTCCGCAGTTTGAACAGGTTGCCAACTGAGAAGGAGTAGCTTTATAGTGCGTTCTCCGCTTGTTTCTTCTCTGTTTCGATGTTCTGTGCTTAGGATTTGGCATGACTGTAACTATTTATTTAACACTTAATTTCTTTAATAAATCCAGCATAACCGGATCACAACCTGATGTTCCGTCTGCCTTGTCCGGATGCACTTTGCGCATCGGCAGGCTGAGAACAACATACTCGTAAAGGTACTGAGATAAATCGATCTGGCATGATTCTTCTGAAAGCCATACCACATCAGATTCCTCTTCATTGTTTCCGTCCCCGAACTTCCCATAAAGATCGAACTCGCTGCTAACCGGCTGTTCATACTCTTCAAGGCACCTGTCACAAGGCAGTGAAACCCATCCGTCGAGCGTAAAAACGAACTCCAGATGGCGCTGTTGCTTGGTCATTTCAACATTTACAAGCACATCCGCTTTCTGAATCTCACTCTCCGGGAAACGACTAAAGAACGCATCAACCAACTCAAATTCAAAGACATGTAATCCGTCTGAATAAGAGCCGAAAGGGATAATATATTCAGAAATCTGTTTCAACCCTCTTCCAAAAAATGTCCGGCAAAAGTATAAAACAATATCGGATAAAAAAAAATGAATTCGAGAACCTCCGGGTTATCCGTACGTTACCGACTGCAGACCTACTTTTTCAACACGATTCTAAACGTGGTTCCCCGGTTGATTTCGGAACTCCTCACAAAGATTTTCCCATTATGGTAATTCTCAATGATTCGTTTGGCCAGCGATAATCCAAGTCCCCACCCCCTGGGTTTTGTAGTATATCCCGGTTGGAATACCGCCTGATAATTAGACTTTGGAATTCCTTTCCCCGAATCAGTGATATCCAGATAGACCACCTGGTTCTGATCCTTGACCGTCAGGGTAATTTTACCATTGCCGTTCATGGCATCGATGGCATTTTTACAGATATTCTCGACTACCCATTCAAAGAGGGTCAGGTTCAGCGGAACAAACAACTCGTCGGCATCTCCTAAGTTCAGCTCAAACTTCACCTTATCCGAGGTACGGTTTTTCAGATATTTGACGGAGTTGTCGAGGATAGTCAACAGGTTTTCAGGAACCAGAACCGGTGTCGACCCGATCTTGGAGAAACGGTCGGCGATCGTTTCGAGCCGTTTGACATCCTTTTCCACCTCCTGGATGATCTCGGGTCCGGCCTGTTCCATTTTCAGCAGTTCAACCCAGGCCATCAGCGAAGAGATCGGTGTGCCCAGCTGATGAGCGGTCTCCTTCGACATCCCTACCCACACCTGATTTTGCTCCGCTGCACGGGTAGAACTAAAACCGAAGAACGCCAGGAAAACAAACAGGAAAACAATGGCCAGCTGAACCAGCGGATAATACTGAATCTGGGTGAGAATAGTGGAATCCTTATAGTACAGGAACTGTTTTGAGTTGGGCAACTCGATCAGAATCGGCTCGTGTTGGGACTTCATTTTGGCCAGCTGCCGCTCCAGGTACTTTTTGCTTTTGGTGCCAATGGAATTCAGGCTGACCCCCTCATCAAGAGGCTGATTATTATTATCATACAGTCTCAGGTTCCGGGCAATGAGCATATTTCCGTTTTCATCTACGGTAATGACGGGTATCGTCGTATTCTTCTGAAGAATACGCAACAAAAAAAGGTCAAACTGTCCATCATCCTGACTTTTACTGGTAATCAGCTGTTTAGTGGCTTCTGCCCATGTTTCAATCTTAATCTTTTCCTCCGACTCCAGTTTTTTAACCAGAGTATTGGTATACCAGGTAGTGGCAATCCCGATAATCAGGGCACCCGCAAGAAGTAGAAATTTCCAGCGTTGCTTACGCGTATTGATTTGCAAAACAGTCAGTTTTAAAATAACGAACAGTCTCAGGTTTCCGAAGATCGACTATAACGGGAAATCCTATCCGGATATTGTATCAGCAGTGAAAATATTTTTTCCGCCATCCGGATAAACATATCTGATTGATTGTCTGTAAATTCCGAAATACTCAACCAACATCCGGCTATCTTTGCAGGAAGCCCCCGAGGATCGACTGGTCTTCCTTACCGGCGTTCCGGCCCCAGGGTGAAAGAGCCTGGATGAGCTTGCGAATCGGCATCGATTGAAGATAAACGGTTCCATGTCCGCGCAGGGTGGCCATGAAAAGGCCTTCACCACCGAACACCATCGACTTAAGGCTTCCCGTTT